>NZ_DEPM01000195.1:0-9253 GCF_002358775.1 Martelella sp. UBA3392 | reverse complement strand
GCCTCGTTATCGGGGCCATCGGCCGCCATTGCCGCCTCGACGATCGTCTGCTTCGAAAGCCTCGCCATGTCGCGATCATCAGCCAGTCCCAGACAATGATGGCTTGCGACATTGAAGCCCTGCGAAGCGAAATATCCGGCGACAGCCTCGCTTGCTTCCGGCAGATAGGGCGTGACGATGGCGATACGGTTCACGCCAAGCGCCTTGAAAGCGAGCGTCGCGGCGCCCGTGGGCAGCACCACCGGAATGCCGGGCCGGGCGGCATGGATGGACCGCTCGACCGTATCGACCCCGATTGTGGCCGCGGCGGACGTGCAGGAATAGCAGATGCCGACAAGCGGGACGCCCGGCGTGATAAGCGCCGCGGCATCGGTGAGAAGCGGCGCCATCTTGCGCAGGTTTTCCGGCGTCGTCGGATTGGCGTACTGCACGCGCGTCGTGTGCACGATCGCCTCGGGCGGAAAGATCCGCACGAAGTCCGGCTCCGTCGTCATGTCGGTCGCAAGGGCGATGAGCCCGAAACGCACAGTTGCGCCGGGGCTCTCATAGCCGATCTGTTGTGGCGACATCGAAACTTGTGGCTCTGCCATCACGCTCTCCGGGAAACGCACAGACGCGAAGCGGCGTCAGACGACCAGTACTGGACACGACGCCAGGCTCGTCACCTTATGGGAGACGCTGCCCAGCAGAAAACCCTCTATATCGCCCATGCCCCGGCTGCCGACGACGATCAGATCGGCGGCGTGCTCGGCGGAGAACTTCACGATGGTGCGCGCGGGCTGGCCGCTCTTGATGAAGGCGCGAAACTTGGTGGCGCCGGCTTCCCTGGCCAGCACCTTGGCCTCGTCCGCCACTTCCCTGGCATAGCCGCGCATAGCGTCATCGATGTTCTCCGGGGTCTGCGGACGCACCATCGACATCGAACCCTCAAGCAATGAGTGGTGTCGGAATACGGTCAGCATGAGAAGCTCGCCCTCATATTGCGCCTGCATCTGCGCACCGTAGCGGATGGCCTTCTTCGAGCCTTCCGACCCGTCGACGGCAACGACAATCGTCTTGAACATTCCTTTCCCTCCCGGTTTATCTGAATGCCAGATCGCGCGCGAAGAGTGCGATCTGCGGGAAGAAGATCAGGGCCACCGCGACACCCATGAGAATGAGGATGAAGGGCGGCGTCCCGCGGATCACCTCGATATAGGGTCGCTTGAACACCGCGATCGCCGTGAAAATATCACAGCCAAACGGGGGCGTGGCCGAACCGATCGCAACCTGCAGCGTGATGATGACGCCCACAAGCACCGGATCGAGACCGACTGCATCCACGACCGGCGCGAAGATCGGCACCAGAACGAGGATCACGACGATCGGATCGACGAACATGCAGCCGACGAAGAAGGCGATCGAAATGACGAACAGCACGCCGATCGCCCCCATCTCGGTAATGCCGATGGCGCCGAGAATTGCCTGCGGCACCTGCGCAAACGAGATCACCCATGAAAAGGCAGCACCTGCGCCCACCAGAATGAACACAACCGCCGTGATCAGGCCGGTCGACTTGGCGGTCTGATAGACCTCGCCGACCGTGATCGAACGGAACACCAAGACTTCGAGAAGCAAGGCATAAAGCACGCAGGCCGCGGCGGCTTCGGTCGGGCTGAAGACGCCGCCATAGATACCGCCGATGATGATGACGGGAAAGCCCATCGGCCAGAGGGCTGCAACCAGCGCCTTGCCGCGCTCGGACCATGTTGCCCGTTCCTCGGTCGGCACGTTGTTGCGCAGCGCGTAGATGTAGCTGTAGATCGAGAACAGCACGAGGATCAGCAGGCCCGGGCCGATACCGGCGATGAACAGCTCGGCGATCGAGGTATTGGACACGACGCCGTAGATGATCATGCCGATTGACGGCGGGATCAGGAAGGCAATGTCGGAGGCGTTGACGATCAGCGCCAGGATGAAGCTGTCCTTGTATCCTGCCTTCAGCATACGCGGCCGAAGCGGCGAACCTACGGCCACCACCGTCGCCTGCGTGGAACCGGAGACCGCGCCGAAAAGCGTACAGGCTGCTGCGGTGGAAATGGCGAGACCACCACGGACGTGGCCCACAAAGGCCATCACAAGATCGATCAGACGTCCGGCCGACTGCCCGCGCGTCATGATGTCGGCGGCGAAGATGAACATCGGAACCGCGATCAGCGAAGCCGGGCGGATGCCCGCCAGCATCTGCTGCACCATGGTTTCCATCTGCCCCATTCCGCCGAACATCGTGAAGAACCCGATGAAGGCGCCGACGATGAGCGGGATCATCATCGGGAAACCCAGAAGCAGGAGGACGATCATCGCGATGAAAATTGTAGCTGCCATGATTGCGTCCTCAGATCTCTAATTCGTCTTCTTCATATCCCTCGAGCACACTGGTCGAGAGATAGATGTCCCGCGACGTCATGTTCTTGATGGCCGTCAGCACATATTGCGCACCGGTCATGAAGAAGCCGATCGGCACCCAGATGAGGGTGATCCAGACGGGAATCTGAAGGGCGGGAAGTACGCGGCCGCGCGATGCCTGCGTCAGGAGGTAGCCAATCGAGTAATAGCAGAGCCCGAACATGAACAGCGCGGTCACCAGCGCGATGCCTATCATCAGCGGCTTGCGGACATTGCTCGGCAGGGCATCGTAGATCGCCGACATTCGGATGTGGCGTCCGTGCCGCGCTGCATAGGAAATACCCGCGAATGTGATGAGGATGATGAGAATGCGGTTGAGTTCTTCGGAGAAGAAGATGCTCTGCTGAAACGCGAAACGGCCCACCACATTGGCGACCGTGTTCAGTGCCATCAGCAGGACGCCGGTGGCGAGAAAGAAGGATTCTATCCGGCTGATGGTCGTGTCGATCACGCCCAGAACGCCGGGTAGGCTGGATTCATGCCGGTCGATACTGTCGCCGCTGTCGGTCATCGCACATGTTCCCGATACTGAGAGATACCGGGCGGGCTCTCACCCGCCCGGTCCTGTTCCTGATGAGGCCGGACGTATCGGGCCTTAGCCTTCTTCGGCAGCCTTCAGATCGGCCTTCATCTGGTCGAGAATTTTCTGGCCGGAATCGCCGGTCATCTCGATGAAGGTCGCTTCCACATCCGCGGCGGCTTCCTTGAAGCATTCGCGCTGCTCTTCATTAAGCACCGTCACCGTCATTTCGGGCTTGGCGTCCGTGATCTTCTTCAGCTCGGAATCGGCCAGACCCTTCTGGTAGTCGACGATGTAGTCGTAGGCTTCACTCGAGGCCTTCTCGATGAGCTTCTGGTCTTCCTCGCCCAGCCCGTCGAAGAAGTCCTTGTTGGCCATCACCGCAGTGGTGAAGTTGTTGTGGCCGGCATAGGTGATGTAGTCGGTCACCTCATAGAGCTTGGTCGAATACAGGAAGAAGGTCGGGTTTTCCTGGCCCTGAATGATGTTCGTCTGCAGCGAACCGTAGACCTCGCCCCAGGGCAGCGGAGTCGGCGTCGCGCCGAAGGCCTTGTAGCTCTCAACCAGCAGCGGGTTGGTCATGACGCGGAACTTCACGCCCTCGAGGTCGGCGCAAGATTCCACCGGCTCCTTGGTGGTCATGGCGACTTCGCCTTCGGGGAACATCGTGAGGAGTTCAAGACCCTGCTCGGCATAGAGCTCGGGGAACATCTCGTTGACGGCCTTGGAGTCCTTGTAGAAACGCGCAAGCTGTTCCTGGTCGGTCGGCAGCAGGTACGGCACGAAGAAGACCTGGGCTTCCGGGATCAGCGAGCCGGTGAAGCCAGGCGACTGGTCAACGAACTGAAGGATGCCGGACTGGGCCTGTTCCATGATGTCCGCGGATTCGCCGAGCGTGCCGAACGGGAAGAGCTGGACCTGGTGATCGGAATTGGCCTCGATCACTTCCTTGAACTTCTGGGCGTATTTGCCCTGCACTTCGTCCATGGCTTCCTCGAAGGCGTACTTCCAGGTGGCCGCATGCGCGGTACCGATACCGGCGACGGCGATCACGGTCGCAGCGATGGAACTGAAAAAGATTTGCTTGTTAATGCGCATAAATGGTTGCTCCCATTGTGTTGGTGCGCGACCGCAATGGCGCATGGGCCTGCCACGGTTATACCGGGCCGGAATATTGCCTCGATTTCGGTCTGCGCTGTCTCCGGCTTCGACGATCCGAATTGATCGCGCCGGTGTTCCCGCCCTATGTTTGTTATTGTTCTGATTTGGTAACGGTGAAACAATGACAATTTAGAGTCAATGATTATATTAAATCATTACAATTTCGAATTAAGCCTGCTGACAGTCAAAGCCGACCGTCCGGCAGACTTTGCTCGGTCATGGAACCAGGGGGATTGGTTGTGGGCGGCAAGCCTAATTGGTCAGAAGCGCCGGCTCGAAGCGGCTGCGGACAAGCCGGCTGATGACCCTCAAACCGCTCTCCAGCGTCTCGATCGACTGCCCTCCAAGACACACGCGCACCGCCGGCTCCGTATGATCATCGGCAATCGCGAATGCTTCTCCTGGCGCAACCGCAACGCCCTGCTGGCGGGCATGGGAGACGAAATCGTCCTCGCTCCAGCCGGGAGGCATCGGCAGCCAGATATGCATGCCGTTGGGCGAGGACCTGAAGGGGACGCCCGCCAGAATGATCTCGGCCAGCCGGTTGCGTTTGGCGAAGGCCTCGGCCTGGAAACGTGCAAGCATCTCGGCAGTCCCGTCCTCGATCCAACGTGCGGCTATTTCCGCCAGCATGGGCGTTGCCATCCAGTTGACAACGAGATGGCGGTTGGCGGTCGCGGCCTCCAGCGCCTCGGGCATGACGAGAAAGCCCAGCCGCAGTCCCGGCATCACGCATTTTGTCAGCCCGGTGAAATAGAAGGTTCGCTCGGGCGCCATATTGGCGATCGGCGCCGGGCGCTTGGCCTGCATTGGCCCCCAGGCATCGTTCTCGATGATGATGATATCGCGTTGCCGGGCGACATCGACGAGCGCGCGACGCCGCTCTTCCGACATGATCCGGGCCTGCGGGCCAAGGCCTGCGGGCATCAGGTAGACCGCGCGAACGGTCTCGCGCAGGCTTAACCGTTCAAGCGCTTCGGGGATCATGCCCTGGTCGTCGGACGGCACGCCGCGAAGGCGATAGCCGAGATAGCCGGCAAGGGGCTTGAGCGTATGATGCGTGAGCGTCTCGGCTGCGATCAGGTCTCCGCAATTGGCCGCGGTCAGGACCGCCAGCGCCATCGACGGGCTCGATCCGTTGGTGATCATAACCCCCTGCGATTGCAGTTCGATTCCGCAATGCCTCAGCCACTTTATGGCGTTCTCGCGGTATTTCCCGAGCGCGGTGGCTGGCCTGAAAGACGCGTAGATCGTGGTCGGCAGATTGTCGGCGAGATCCCTCAGCGCCTGCTTCATCACCTCGGCATGCATCGGCTCGAGCACCGGCTTCAGCAGCGACAAATCGATCATCGGGCCGTCCGGATTGCGCGGCAGGTAGGGCGTGCGGGTCTCGTTGCCCGTGGCGCGCACGAAGGTGCCGCGACCCACTTCGCCGCTGATGACGCCGCGCCTGATCAGTTCGTCATAAGCGCGCCCCACCGTCTGCACGCTCAGCCCGAGATCGTAGGCGAGATTGCGATGGGTGGGGAGACGGTCCCCCTGCTTGAGCTGACCGCTTTCAATTGCTTGCATAACCGCGTCGGCCAGCGAACGATAGGCGGGACGACGAAGCGTCCCGGGTTGTGGAGGCCATATTGTCATGATTTAGTGTGACCCGAAAAAGGGACAATTGACAAGCCCCTCGCCATTTTGTGGAAACCCGCAATGATCAAGCTCGACGACCGCGATATCAAGATCCTGTCCGTTCTCGACCGCGAGGGACGCATCTCCAAGACGGAGCTCGCCAGGCGCGTTTCCCTGTCGGCCACGCCCTGCTGGGAACGGCTTCAGCGGCTGGAGAAGGCAGGCATCATTTCTGCCTACCGCGCAGAAATCAGCCTGAAGAAAATTGCCGCCCATGTTGAGGTCTTTGTGATGGCGGAACTCGAAAATCACCGGGTCGAAACCATGCAGGGTTTCGAGCGGGCTGTCGAGCGCTACGACGAAATCGTCAATTGCTGGGCGCTGGGGGGCGGTTACGACTATCTGCTGCATGTCGTCTGCAAGGACATCGACACCTACCAGCGCATGATCGACCAGTTGCTCGGCGAAGGCGCGGGCTTTGCGCGCTACTTCAGCTATATTGTCACCAAGCCCGTCAAATCCGGGCGCATTCCCTTCGAGGCCTTGCTGTCACTAAGCGGCAAGGGTTGATTTCTCTCCCTTTCGACCCCGCAAAAAAGAGGAATCCTCTGCCCGGGACCTTCCGATAAGAGGATCCGACTGCCAGCCACCCGATAGTCTCGATGCATCCGATCGCCCCGCCCTGAGCGGCGATCCATCACGGACAGCACGGGAGAGCGACATGGCAGAAGCGCACCGCATCGATATCGACCGCCGAGACATGTTCCGTCTCGGTGATCCCAGACTCCTGCGCAGCTTCTCATACATTGACGGAAAGTGGACGGCGGCAACCGGCGGCGCGTCGCTCGGCGTGACCAACCCGGCTGACGGCTCGAAGGTCGGCGAAATCGCAGCGCTGAGCAACGACGACAGCGCCGTCGCAATCAACGCCGCGCAGACGGCCTTCCCCAAATGGGCGTCGCTCCTGCCGCAGGAGCGCTCGACGATCCTGCGGCGCTGGTTCCAGTTGATGGGCAAACACCGTGAGGATCTGGCCCGCATCATGGTGCTCGAACAGGGCAAGCCGATCTCGGAAGCACGCGGCGAGATCGACTATGCCGCGGCCTTCATCGAGTTTTACGCCGAGGAAGCCAAGCGCCCCAACATAGAGAGCGTGACCTCGCACCTGCGCGATGCCGAAGTCGAGGTATGGCGCGAGCCGCTCGGCGTCGCAGCGCTCATCACGCCGTGGAACTTCCCCTCGGCGATGATCACCCGCAAGGCGGCGGCGGCCCTTGCCGCCGGCTGCACCGTGCTTGTTCATCCCTCCGCCGAGACCCCGTTCTCCGCACTCGCACTGGCCGAGCTCGCGGAACGCGCAAGCCTTCCCGCCGGCGTCTTCAACGTCGTCACCGGGGATGCCGCCACGATCGTCGAGCCCTGGCTCAACGATGCCCGTGTTCGGGCGCTGTCCTTCACCGGCTCCACCGAGATCGGCAAGCATCTCTACCGTCGCTCCGCCGACACGGTAAAGCGCCTCGTGCTTGAACTCGGCGGCCACGCGCCGTTCATTCTGTTTGCCGATGCCGACATGGATCAAGCCGTCGCCGAGGCGATCAAGGCCAAGTTCGCAACCTCGGGCCAGGATTGCCTCGGCGCCAACCGCTTTTTCGTGGAACGCTCGGTCTACGAGACTTTCTGCGAAAAATTCGCCGCCCGCACCGCCATGCTCTCGGTCGGCATTGGCATGGACGACCCCGATATCGGCCCGCTGATGAACGAAAAGGCCGTCGCCAAACAGCGCCAGCATGTCGAGGACGCCGTCAGCAAAGGCGCGCGCTTGCTGACCGGCGGCAAGGGTCACGAGGCCGGCAACCTCTTCTTCGAGCCGACAGTGCTTGCCAATGTGTCCGCCGACGCCCTCATCATGCATGAGGAAACATTCGGCCCCGTGGCCGCGATCGTTCCCTTCGACACCGAAGAGGAAGCGCTAGCCCGCGCCAACGACACCGAATACGGCCTCGTCGCCTATCTTCACACACAGGACCCGCGCCGCATCTACCGCGCCAGCCGGACGCTGCAGTTCGGCATGGTCGCCGTCAACCGCACCAAGGTCACCGGTGCGCCGATCCCCTTTGGCGGCATGAAGCAGTCCGGCCTCGAACGCGAAGGCTCGCGTCTCGGCATGGAGGCCTTCACCGAAGTCAAATATGTCTGCCGCGACTGGGCGTGAGCCCGCGGCGGAACCGCGCAACAACACGCTTGAACGATAATCGAAAGGAAAGCCGATGCTTCGCAACGACCAGCTTGACCAGTGGGATCACGACCACTTCTTCCACCCCTCGACCCATCTGGGCCAGTTCGCCCGTGGTGAACTGAAGAACCGGATCGTCACCGGTGGCGAAGGCGTCCATATCTCGGACCGCGAGGGCAACAGACTGCTCGACGCGTTCGCCGGCCTCTACTGCGTCAATATCGGCTACGGCCGCCAGGAAGTCGCCGATGCCATCGCCGAGCAAGCCAGGGAGCTGGCCTACTACCACTCCTATGTCGGCCACGGCACCGAAGCCTCGGTGACGCTCGCCAAGATGATCATCGACCGCGCGCCCGCAAACATGAGCCGCGTCTATTTCGGCCTGTCGGGTTCGGATGCCAACGAGACCAATATCAAGCTCGTCTGGTACTACAACAACATCCTTGGCCGCCCCGAGAAGAAGAAAATCATCTCCCGCTGGCGCGGCTATCACGGCTCGGGCCTGATGACCGGTTCATTGACCGGGCTTGAACTGTTTCACAAGAAGTTCGACCTGCCCCTCAACACCGTCATCCATACCGAGGCGCCCTATTATTACCGCCGCGAAGACCTGACGATATCGGAAGAAGACTTCGTCGCGCATTGCGCCCGTGAGCTCGAAGCCCTGATCGAGCGAGAAGGCGCCGACACCATCGCGGCCTTCATCGGCGAGCCGGTTCTCGGCACCGGCGGCATCGTGCCGCCGCCCGCCGGCTACTGGGAAGCCATCCAGAACGTGCTGAAAAAACACGATATCCTGCTGATCGCCGACGAAGTGGTCACCGGCTTCGGCCGTCTCGGCACCATGTTCGGCTCCGCCCATTACGGTATCGAGCCTGACATCATCACCATCGCCAAGGGCCTGACCTCGGCCTATGCGCCGCTGTCCGGCTCGATCATCTCCGAAAAGGTGTGGAAGGTCCTCGAGCAGGGCACCGACGAGAACGGCCCGATCGGCCATGGCTGGACCTATTCCGCGCACCCGATCGGCGCGGCGGCAGGCGTCGCCAACCTGCAGCTTCTCGACAAGCTGAACCTGATCTCGAATGCCGGCGAGACCGGCGCCTATCTCAACAAGGCCATGTCCGACGCGCTCNNCACCGGCGGCATCGTGCCGCCGCCCGCCGGCTACTGGGAAGCCATCCAGAACGTGCTGAAAAAGCACGATATCCTGCTGATCGCCGACGAAGTGGTCACCGGCTTCGGCCGTCTCGGCACCATGTTCGGCTCCG
>NZ_DEPM01000223.1:0-8098 GCF_002358775.1 Martelella sp. UBA3392 | reverse complement strand
CAAAAAATTTGCAAATTGCGCAACCGATTTTTGTGTGGAACAGTTCGGTCGGAGGAATGAATGGGAGGAAACATGCCGATCACGGCCGATCAGATTTCCGACAGCTTGTCGGCGCTGGTGCGCGGGATGACGGGGCTGCGCCATGACGGGCGCTTCAACGAGCCGAATCTCGACGGCACCCCCGGCGATTATGTCAGCTTCGACAGTTGGGAATGGCCGCAGGGCGTCGGGCTTTACGGGCTCACGCGCCTGTGGCGGCACAGCGGCGATGACGCGCATCTGAAGATCCTCGAAGACTGGTACGACCGCCGGATCGAGGCGGGTCTGCCGAAGATGAACGTCAACACCACCGCGCCGATGCTGGCGCTCAGCGAAATCTGGCGTCATAAGCGCCAGCCGCGCTACGAGGCGGTGTTGCGCGACTGGGCCGAGCGGGTGGTCGCCGAGATGCCGCGAACGCCGGAAGGCGGCTTCCAGCACGATGTTTCCGACAAGATCAACGACAACGAATTGTGGGACGATACGCTGTTCATGGTCGCGCTATTCCTGGCCTCATACGGGCAGGCATCGGGCGAGCGGCGCTTCGTCGATGAGGCGGAGCGGCAGTTCCTGGTGCACGCCCGCTATCTCGCCGATCCGAAAACTGGGCTCTGGTATCACGGCTGGACCTTTGCCGGCCGGCACAATTTTGCCCGCGCGCTCTGGGGCCGGGGCAATGCCTGGATCACGGTCGGCATTCTCGAACTGATCGAACTCTGCGACCTGTCGCCCTCGGTGGAGGCCTATCTTCTCGGCGTGCTCGAAACCCAGATCGAGGCGCTGCTGAAATTCCAGACGGCCTCGGGCGCGTGGACCACGCTGGTCGACGACCCGTCATCCTATGAGGAGATTTCGGCGACCGCCGGCTTCGGCTTCGGGCTGATGAAGGCCGCCCGCAAGGGCCTCGGGCCCAAGGGCTGCGAGGTGGCAGGGCTGCGGGCGCTTGAGGCGGTCATGGCCAATATCAGCGATGACGGCGTGGTCTCCAATGTCTCCTATGGCACGCGCATGGGTCACGATCTGCAGTTCTATCGCGATATTCCGGTGCAGCCGACAGGCTATGGCCAGGCGCTTGCGATCCTTTGCCTTGCGGAAGGCCTGCATCACAGCAATGAAAGGATGAAGAAAGCATGCTGAAAACGCTTTACGGCGCTTCGCCTGCCGATATCGACAACATGAACATGGCGCGGCTGCGCGACGAATTCATGGTGGAGGACCTGCTCACGCCCGGCGAAATCCGGTTCGCCTATACCCATGTCGACCGCATGATCGTCGGCGGCGCGGTGCCGACCTCCGGCGCGCTCTCCTTCGGCGATGGGGCCGAGGTTGGCACCGAGGCGTTTTTCGACGCGCGCGAAATGGGGATCGCCAATCTCGGCGGCTCCGGCGCGATCACGGTCGATGGCGCGCGTCACGAACTCGACAACCGTGACATCCTCTATATCGGCCGAGGCGCGAAAAGCGTGACGCTGGAAAGCGCGGATGCCGGCAAGCCGGCGCGGTTCTACATGAATTCGGTCCCCGCCGGCGCGGACATTCCGCATCGGCTGATCAAGCGGGCCGAGTCCAAGCCGCTGGTGATGGGCGACGAGGCGAAATCCAACAAGCGCGAGCTGCGGATGTATATCCACCCCGAGGTCGCGCCCTCCTGCCTGCTTTTGATGGGGATCACCGATCCCGCGCCGGGCAGCATCTGGAACACCATGCCGCCTCATCTCCACGAGCGGCGCATGGAGGCCTATTGCTATTTCGATCTCGGTGATGAGGACCGCGTCTTCCACTTTATGGGCCGTCCCGACAATACCCGCCATCTGGTCGTCGCCAATGGCGATGTGGTGATCTCGCCGGCATGGTCGATCCATATGGGCGCGGGCACCGGGCCCTATGCCTTCGTCTGGGGCATGACCGGCGAAAATAAAGTCTATACCGATGTCGATCCGGTTGCGATCAGGGAGCTCAGATGAATTCGGCGTTGAACCAGATGGAGACGGAAAGGACGCTCCGGCGTCCGCTTGGGGCGGGCGAACCGATCGTCTACTGGCGACTTTCGGCGACGGAAGAGGCGCGTTACGACGTTCCCGATCAGCCGATGCAGGGGGAGATGGACCCCTTCTTCTTTCTGACCAAGCACAAGAATTTCATTCCGCACGAATATCCCTGCCGGACGATCTTTGCCACAGAGCGGCGCGGCAAGCGGCCCGTGATCGGCGAGACAAGGCCGGACCTTACGCGCACCTGGCTGCCGTTCGGCTCCCCGCGCGTGGACCTGTCGGGCTTCTGGTTCCGCGCCACCGAGCTTAAAACCTTCGCGGAAACGACGATCCGCGCCGAAACGGCCGGCGAGGCCCGGCTGGCGCTGCGCACCTGCGGCGGCGCGGTGCTGTTCGTCAATGGCCGCGAGGTCGGCTTCATGGCGCCCTATGGCCGCAATCTCGAGACCATCGAAGAGTTCACGGTTCAGCTTGAAGCCGGCGACAATGTTATCGGCATCGTCTTTGATGATCTCGCCGAGCGCGATGCGCGCTATTATTTCCAACTCGATTATCTGTCCGGCCCCGCTGTCGAACACGCCCTGCCGATCCCGGTCGAGGCTGCGGTCGCCGACGCGATGGAAGCCATGCTGGCCGCGATGCATTTCGAAAAGCCGGCCTATGGCGCGGGCGAGGTGGCGCTGGTCGCCGATACCGGCCTGCCGGTCGATGTCGCGGCCAAGGTGGTGATCGAGGGCGACTTCATGTCGATCGAGAAGCCGCTGAGCTTTGAGCGGACGCTTGCCGCCGGGGCGCTGCGGCTCGCGGTCGCCGATACCGCGGACCTGCCCGCCGATTTCCGCCATTTCAAGGTGACGCTGGCGCGCGGCGATTACGCCGTTTCGCGTGTCTTCGGCGTTGAACTCTGCCATGTGGCGCGTCAGGGCAAGGCTCCGGAAAACCTCCCCGAGCGCATCACCGAAGCGCTCGGCGAAGTCGCGAACCACGCCGAGGCCGATACGGTGCGCGCGCTCGCGCGGTTCGCCATCGGCATCGCCGGTGAAGAGACCGACGCGATGATCGAAAGCGCGCTGCCGGCGATCGAGGATTGCCATGATTGCGCCGATTTCATTCTCGTGCCGCTGATCTGGTGCCGCGCCGCCTATGGCGACGAGATCGGGGCCAAGGTCCGCGATCGCGTCGATGCCGCCATCCTCAACTATCGCTACTGGATGGATGAGCCCGGCAATGACGTGCAGTGGTATTTTTCCGAGAACCACGCGTTGTTGTTTCACACCGCCGCCTATCTCGCAGGTCATATGCTGCCCGAGGCCCGGTTCGTACGCTCGCAGCGTACAGGCGCCGAACAGTCGGCGATTGGGGCCGCGCGGGTGCGCGCCTGGCTGGATCACTTCGAAAAATGGGAAATGGCCGAATTCAACTCCGCGCCCTATTTCCCGATCGACCTGAAGGGCTTATGCGCGCTCTATGCGCTGGCGCCCGATCGCGACATCGCAGACCGCGCGGGCAAGGCCATCATCCGGCTTGTCGAGATCGTCGCGCGCTCGGCCCATCACGGCGTGATGACCGGCGCTCAGGGGCGTTCCTATGAGCATACGCTCAGGGCGTCGCGCTCGCTTGAGCTCTCGGGCATTGCGCGGATGATCTGGGGGCGCGGCAATTACGGCATGCGCTTCCACGCCCTGCCGCAACTGGCGCTCTGCCTGCGCGATCACGGCCTTCGGATACCGGAAGAGCTTGCCGCCATCGCCTCGGTCTCCGGCAGCGAAGGTCATGAATGGACCTTCGCCCAGGGCCAGGACCGGTTCGCGCGGCTCTATCACTACAAGACCGCCTCCCATGCGCTCGGCAGCGCCGCCGCCTATCGCTGGAACCAGTGGGGCTATCAGGAGACGGTGGTGCATCTGCGTCTCGGTGACAATCCGGACGCCACCATCTGGATCAACCATCCGGGCGAGGTGCTGCATTCGGGTTACGGACGGCCGTCCTATTGGGGCGGCTCGGGCACGCTGCCGCGCGTCCATCAGTATCGCGGCCTTGCCGTGGTGCGTTTCAATTGCGCCGCCGAGCAGCCCGATTTCACCCATTGCTGGTTCCCGCAATCCGTTTTCGACGAGGCGCGCGTCGAGGGCGATACGGCGCTGGCGCGCTGCGGCAGCGGCTGCGTGATGCTGAAGGTCGATGCCGGACTGGCGCTTGTGACGACGGGACCGACGGCGGGCAACGAGTTGCGCGCGCCCGGTCGAAAGGCGACATGGATCGTGCGTATGGCCGAGCGCGACAGCGCCGGCGCGCTTGGGAAGGATTTTGCAACCCTCAGTCTTGTGGACGAGACCAATGACGATATTCTGGTCGACGATCCTGAATATGGCAGGGTCCGCTTCGGGGCCGATGGCTCCGTCGCGGCGGAGGGCCGCAGGCTCGACCCGGCGGAATGGACGATCGCGGGCGAGGCGCGGCCGTTCCGGGATTAAGTTTTGCCGGAGGGCAGGGAGAGCCCACGGGAGATGACCGCCGCAAGGCGGGTAAAAAGCCGATGATCGGCAAGGGCGGGAGCCCGGAAAAGAGGAGGAATTGTTATGAGAAATGCAGTCAGCATTCTATCCATCGTCGCGGCGGGGTTCATGGCCTCGACATCCGCGTTCGCGGGCGATGTGCGGATCATGTGGTATTCGGATGGCGTCGAGGGCGACGTCATGCAGGACCTCGTCAACCGCTTCATGCAGGACAATCCGGATATCAATGTCACGCTCGACAATGTCGCCTACAAGGTGATCCAGGAGCAGCTTCCGATCCAGCTCGAAGCCGGGCAGGGACCCGATATCGCCCGCGTCACGGATATCAAGGCGCTGGCCGATCACTGGCTTGACCTGCGACCCTATCTGTCCGACCCGGCCTATTGGGAGGAGAATTTCGGCGCCCAGGCCGACTGGATGCGTCCCGACGGCTCCGATGCCATCACCGGCTTCATGACCCAGCTCACGCTCACCGGCGGCTTTGCCAACAAGACGCTGTTCGAGCAGGCAGGCGTCGATCTGCCGGGCGACAAGGCCACCTGGGATGACTGGGTCAACGCCTCGGCCGAAGTGGCCAAGAGCCAGCAGACGGCGGCGGCCTTCGCCATCGACCGTTCCGGCCACCGCATTTCCGGCCCGAACGTTTCCTACGGCGCCAATTATATCGGCCCCGATGGCATGCCGGCGCCGGTGGATGATGGCACCAAGACGTTTGCGACCAAGCTCGTCGACTGGACCAATGACGGTCTGATGCTGAAGGATACCTGGGTATCTGCCGCCGGCTCCACCTATCGCGCGGCCGCCGACGACTTCATCAACGCCCAGATCCCGTTCTACTATTCGGGTAGCTGGCAGGTCGCGAACCTCTCGACCAAGATCGGCGACGGTTTCGACTGGGTGGCGATCGGTTCGCCCTGCGGCACGGTCGGCTGCTCAGGCCTCAAGGGCGGGGCAGCGCTCGTCGGCATCAAATACACCAAGAACCCGGAAGATGTCGCCAAGGTCATGGAATATCTCGCGAGCCCCGAGATCGTGAAGGAGTTCTCCGAGCGCACCCTGTTTCTGCCCGCGCATAAGGGTGTGGTCGCCGCAGGCGGCCTGAACTGGGATACCGACGACAAGAATGTCGGCCCGGCGCTCGATGCCTTCGTCAAGTCCTCGGCGGAGACGCTGCCCGCGGCAGACGCGCTGCCGGCATGGAAGTGGGCGTCGGCCTATTATGGCGCGCTCGTTACCCGCATCAGCCAGGTCATGGCCGGTGAATTGACCCTCGACGAAGCCTGGACGCGTATCGACCAGGATATCGCCGACAAGGTCCAGCAGTAGGCAAGCGCGGAAAAGTGGCGAACCTGTCCGACATAAAACACATGGCCGGCGCCGTTATCACGTCGCCGGTCATGTGGCTGGCCGCGCTTTTGAACCCGCCGCTCAAGGCGTGGCAGCGGGCCACCGGCACCGGCGGCATGGCGGCGTTCTTCCTGGCGCCGAACATGGCGATCTTCGGCGTGTTCGTGCTGATCCCGCTGGTCATGAACTTCTTCTATTCGATGACATCCGGCTCGGCCTATTTCCTGGCCGATCGGACCTTTGTCGGCCTTGAACAATATGGCCGGCTTCTCGATTGCCGAAACTACCTCGACCCGGGCACCTGCCGCGAGGACCTGTTCTGGAAGGCGGCGCAGAACACCGCGATCTTCGTGTTCTTCCAGGTCTCGCTGATGACGCTGACGGCGATGATCACCGCGCTGATCCTCAACCGCAAGATCGCGGGCCGGGGCTTCTGGCGCGCGGTGTTCTTCTTCCCCGTGCTGCTGTCGCCCGTGGTCGTCGGCCTGATCTGGCGCTGGATCCTGCAGCGTCAGGGCCTGCTCAACTACGTTCTCTACACATTCGGCGCCGATACCCATGACTGGCTGACCGAGCGCCTGCCGGCCTTCACGGCGGCGGTCTCCGTGTCGGTCTGGGCGCATATGGGCTTCTTCACGCTGATTCTGCTTGCGGGGCTTCAGGCGATCCCGCGCGATCTCTACGAGGCCGCCGAGATGGACGGTACCAAGCCGGCGCGCGTCTTCTGGCGCATCACGTTGCCGCTCCTGATGCCGAACCTGCTGGTGGTGATCGTGCTGTCGCTGATCCGCGCGGTGCAGATCTTCGACGAGGTCTATGTCCTGACCGGCGGTGGACCCGGCACCTCCACCATGTATCTGACGCAATATATCTACGAGGTCGGCTTCGCCTCGCTGCTGCGCAATCCGGGCCTTGCCGCCGCCGCATCGATCATGATGGGGCTGGTGCTGGTGGTCCTTACGCTGGTTCAACTCGGCCTCGGGCGGCGCAACGAACAGAAGGGAGCGCGCGAATGAGTGCCGTTTCGAAGTTCCTGTTCCGCCGGCGCGGCGGCGATGGCTGGCACTGGACCGATATCGTCACCTGGGTCTGGCTCATCGGCGGACTGATCATCATGTTTGGCCCGGCGCTGTGGTTGGTGTTTTCATCCTTCAAATCGCCGGCGCAATTGGCCGAGTTCCCGCCCACCATCCTGCCTTATGTCAGCCAGCAGGCGGAGGTCGAAGGCTATGACAAGCCGCTCAACCTCTATGACGTGACCCTGCCGGATGGCTCGACCAGGGTACTCGCCGAGGTGCGCCGGATCGGCATCGTCGCGCAGATGGTCGATCCCGCCGATCCCAGCGAGATCATCAAGGTTAACATCGCCGAGCGTACGCCCGTGCGAAAGGTCGGCTTTGCCACGGAGAACTACGTCACGCCGCTGGAGAGCAATGACTTCCTGCTCTATCTGCGCAATTCCGTGTTCGTGACCCTGATGGCGACGCTGATCACGCTGATCACCAATTCCATGGCGGCGTTTGCGCTGTCGAAATACAAGTTCCGGGGGCGTGATGCGGTGCTAATGCTGATTGTCGGCACGCTGATGGTGCCGCTGTCGGTGCTGCTGGTGCCGCTCTATTCCGTGGTCAGCGCCGTCGGTCTCTACAACTCGCTCTGGGGCGTCATCCTCCCGACGGTGGCAACGCCCACGGGCGTGTTCCTGCTGCGTCAATACATGCTGACGATCCCGGACGAACTGCTCGACGCGGCAAGGATGGACAATGCCTCGGAATGGCAGATCTACTGGCGCATCGTGCTGCCGCTGGCCGCGCCCGCTCTGGCGGTGCTCGCGATCTTCTCTGTGGTCTGGCGCTGGAACGACTTCCTCTGGCCGCTGGTCGTGCTGTCCTCGAAGGAGGTCTACACGCTGCAGGTCGGGCTCAATACCTATGCCGGCGAGCTGAATGTCCAGTGGCATTACATCCTGGCGATGACGGTGGTGACCATGATCCCGGTCGTGCTGGTCTTCGTCTTCCTGCAACGCTTCATCACCTCCGGCATTGCCGGTTCCGGACTGAAATAGGATGCCATCATGGGACAGATAACGCTGAACAAGGTTGATCGGGCTTATGGCAAACTCAAGGTCCTGCACGACATCAACCTCGATATACCGGATGGCGAGTTCACGGTTCTGGTGGGCCCGTCGGGCTGCGGCAAGTCGAC
>NZ_DEPM01000280.1:8476-13698 GCF_002358775.1 Martelella sp. UBA3392 | reverse complement strand
ACCCCTCTCTGCCCCTGTCGGGGCATCTCTCCCTCAAGGGGAAAGATTGTTTTGGATGGGTTTTTCGACAGGCGTGGGCGGAGACTGTCTGAAGCTCCTGCAGCCCGATTGTGCCCCGGAATTTGAACTCCGCCCCGCATTCCGGTAACCTGCGCACCGAACGTAACCGGAGCGCCCGCCATGAATCCCGATCATTTGCCCGAGGACTGCCGCCCGATCGGCAATCTTTTGTCGCGCATCGGCGACAAGTGGACCATCCTGGTGATGCGCGTTCTCGAAAAGGGCGAGCCGATCCGGTTCAAGGAACTGCATCGCGCCATCGGCGGCATTTCGCAGCGCATGCTGACTGTCACGCTGCGCAATCTCGAGCGCGACGGCCTTGTCCTCCGCACCGTCTACCCGACCATTCCCCCCAAAGTGGAATATGCGCTGTCGGAACGGGGCGCCGGGCTGCAGCAGGCAATGATGCCGCTGTTTCTCTGGACCAGGGAAAACGCGCACGACATCTACCAGTCGCAGCTTGCCTTCGATATGGCGAAGGAAAATCCGGTTACCTCAAGGTAAGTAGCGCATGAAAAAGTGCCGTCTTGCGGGCATGGTCGGTTACGTTTAACTCGCTGGTTACTGTTCATAACCAAGGAGTTTCCCGTGACCAGACCCAGGATCGGCATCATCGTCGGCAGCACCCGCGAGGGACGGTTCGCCGACCATCCGCTCAACTGGTATCTCGATATCGTCAAGGACCGCGACGACGCCGATTTCGAGGTGGTCGACCTGCGCGACTATCCGATGCCGTTCTTCGAGGAAAAGATGTCGCCGGCCTGGGTGCCGCCGGAAAACGACGTCGCCCGCCGCTGGGGCGAGAAGCTCGAGAGCCTTGACGGTTTCGTGTTCACGGTCGCTGAATATAACCACAGCATCACCGGCGTTTTGAAGAACGCGCTCGACTACGCCTACAAGGAATTCAACCGCAAGCCCGCCACCTTCCTCGCCTATGGCGGCACGGGCGGCGCGCGCGCCGTCGAGCAGCTTCGCCTGATCCTGGCGGAGCTTCAGGTCGCCTCGCTCAAATACAATGTCCATATCGGCATGACGGAACTGCTCGGCATCCTGCGCGAAGGCAAGACCATGGCGGATTTCCCCTATCTGATCGATGGCGCCAAGGCGATGACCGACGACCTCGTCTGGTGGACCAATGCGCTGAAGACGGCGCGCGCCGCTTAAAAGGCCCTATAATTCTCCGTCACCCCGGGCTTGATCCGGGGTCCAGGGCGGTGAGATGCGTATCTGTCGCCAGTGCATTGCAATGCAGCCCGGATAACGGCTTGACGCCGGCATGACGGGACCGGGTGAGAGGACTTCGCAAGAGATTGAGCCGCCGGCGACCCCCGGCGGCTTTCTTTTTTCGCTCCGCCGTTTCCAAACCGGCGCGCAGTTCTTATGGTGCGCGCCAAACAGCAAAGGAGACCGCCATGACGATCGGGTTTATCGGAACCGGCGAAATCACCCGGGCCGTGGTCACCGGCCTTTCCACGGTCGAGGGCGAAAAGCCGGCGATCCTCGTTTCGCCGCGCAATGAGGCGATTGCGCGCGACCTTGCAGACAGGTTCGAAAACGTCGCGGTCGCGGGCAGCAATCAGGATGTCATCGACGGGGCGGAGATGGTCTGCCTGGCGCTGCGCCCGCAGGATGCCGTGGGTATTCTCGAAGGCCTGAAATTCGGCCCCGCGCATCATGTCGTCTCGTTCATGGCGACCTATGGCGTGGAGCAGATCGAAAAGCTGACGGCGCCGGCGCAGAAGGTCACGCTGGTCACGCCGCTGCCCGCCGTCGCCTTTCATGGCGGCCCGACGCCGATCCATCCGCCGCATCAGGAGGTGGTCGACCTGTTCGAGCCGCTCGGCACGCCGGTCGCGGTCGAAACCGCCGGGGAATACCAGGCGCTCTGCGTCGCCACCGCCACCCTTGCCGGCGCGTTCGCCTATTACGAGACGATCGCCGACTGGCTGGCGGCGAAGAATGTGCCGGCCGACAAGGCCCGGGAATTTTCCGGCGCGGTGTTCTACGCCCTTGCCGCCACCGCGAAAAACGCGCCGGAGCACTCCTTCGCCGACCTCACCAGGGAATCCGCCACCCGCGGCGGCACCAATGAACAGGTGCTGGCGCATCTGAAAGAGGAAGGGGTCTACCGCGCGCTGTCGAAGGCGCTCGACGGCATCTGGCAGCGGTTCGAGGACGCGAAGTCCTGAAACGGTCCGGACAGCACAGGATTCTCTTCCCTTACGCCTGCCTTCCGGTGCGCCGTGCCATGGCGCGTTCGACCATGACCAGGCCGTCATGGATCAGAAGCGCCAGCACGCCGACCACGAGGCCGCCCTGCAGCACGAAGGCGGTGTTGTTGGACAACAGCCCGGCGATGATGACCTCTCCCAGCGTCTTGGCCGCTACCGTCGAGCCGATCGTGGCCGTCGCCAGCGAGATCACCACCGATAGCCTTATGCCGGCGAGGATGACGGGGAAGGCCAGCGGAAATTCCACCTGCGCCAGCCGCTGCCATCCCGTCATGCCCGCGCCGCGCGCGGCCTCCGAGACATTGCCCGGCAGGTTGGTGAGCCCCGTCAGCGCGTTTTCGAAGATCGGCAGCAACCCGTAGAGAAACAGCGCGATCAGCGTCGGGATCGGTCCGAAGCCGAAGATTGGCACGGCCAGCGCCAGCACGGCGACCGGCGGAAAGGTCTGGCCGATATTGGCGATCGAGCGCGACAGCGGCAGGAATTCGACGCCGAAGGGCCGGGTGACGATGATGGCGAGGCTCACGGAAAACAGCGTCGCGGCGAGCGTCGCCAGCCCCACGAGCGCAAGGTGGCTGAGTGTCAGCGACAGCATGCTCGTCTGCGTGTAGATCGCCGGGGCGTTGTTCTGCGTGAACGGCGCGAACACCGGCGCGAAGGTCTCGGGCGTGACGATGAAGGTCACGAGCAGCGCCAGAAGCGCCAGCCTTGTGAGCATTGCAAGCTTCATGAAGCCGGACCTTCCGCCCGCTGCAGCAGTCTGTCGCGGGTGACGCGGCCGATGATGACCCCGTTGCGCTCCACCGGCACGGCATCGCGTCCGGTCCAGAGGATCTGCGCCAGCGCATCCCTGAGGCTCGCGGTATCGGCGATGGGGGGACCCTCGGCGGGGCCTTCCTCCACCATTTTCGACGCCGCCGTCAGCGACAGCATGCGGAACGCCTTGTCGCCGGTGCCGAGCAGTTCATTGACGAAGTCGGAGGCCGGATGGGCGATGATTTCGGCGGGCGGCGCATATTGCAGCAGCTTGCCCTCATGCATCACGCCGATCCGGTGGCCGAGCAGGATCGCCTCGTCCATGTCGTGGGTGACCAGCACGACGGTGGTAGAGAACTGCCGCTGAATCTTGAGCAGATCCTCCTGCGCCTTGGCGCGGATGATCGGGTCGAGCGCGCCGAAGGGCTCGTCCATCAGCAACAGCGCCGGTTCCGCTGCAAGCGCGCGGGCCACGCCGATGCGCTGTTTCTGGCCGCCGGAAAGCTCCTGCGGCATGCGGTCACGATAAAGTTCGGGCTCGAGGTTGAAGAGGGTCAGCAGTTCGTCGACGCGGTCGTCGCGCTTCTTGCGGTCCCAGCCGAGAAGTTTCGGCACGGTGGCGATGTTTTCGGCGACCGTGCGATGCGGAAACAGGCCGTGGCCCTGGATCGCATAGCCGATGCCGCGCCTGAGCTCATAGGCCGGCAGGTCGCGGTTGTCGCGCCCGTCAATGCGGATCGTGCCGGAGGTGGGTTCCACGAGCCGGTTGATCATCCGCATCAGCGTGGTTTTGCCGGAGCCGGAGGTCCCGACGATGGCCGCGAGTTCGCCGCGCTCCACGGTGAGCGAGACATTGTCCACGGCCCGCGCCTCGCCATAGACCTTGGTGATGCCATCGATCTCGATCATGGGCGACGAACCTTTTTCTTCTGGCTGATTTCAACGAGTGCATCGAGAATGATGGCTGCGGCAAACGCCATGCCGACCACCGGCAGCGCGCCGAGCAGCACGAGGTCGGTCGCGGTCTGGCCGATGCCCTGGAATACGAAGGTGCCGAATCCGCCGCCGCCGATCAGCCCGGCGATCACGGCGAGCCCGATATTCTGCACCAGCACGATGCGGATGCCGGTGAGGATTACCGGAAAGGCGAGCGGCAGTTCGATTTGGAACAGCAATTGCGGGCCGGTCATGCCCATGCCGCGCGCGGCGTCGCGGGCATCGCGCGGGACGCTATCGAGGCCGGCGACCGTGTTGGAGACCACCGGCAGCAGAGAATAGGCAAACAGCGCCACGATCGCCGGCGCAAAGCCGATCCCGGCGATCCCGATTTCGGCGGCCCCCGGCACGGTGCGGCCGATCCAGGCAAGCGGCGCGATCAGCAGGCCGAACAGCGCGATCGAGGGAATAGTCTGCAACACGTTCAGGGCGTTGAGGATGCTGGCGCGCACCGGCGGCGTACGAAAACACAGGATTCCGACGGGAATGCCCACTACCGTCGCCGCCGCGAGCGACCCGAAGGCGAGCGCCACATGGATCCGGCCCTCGCGCCAGAAGGCGTCGGCGCGGTTTTCATATTCCTTGATGATCGAAAGCTCGTTCCACGCGCCCGACCACAACAGCGCACCGATCGCGGCAATGGCGGCGAGCAGAAAGATGATTCTGGCAAGCGGCGTAAGCTGTTTGCGCACGATCGCATCGGCCATCGCGATCGAGAACGCAAAAAGCATGATCCAGAACCCACCGCCGGGTGAAACGCGGGCATAGGGGTTGTCGTCCGGCATCAGGTAGTAGCCGGCGCGTCCGACCATCAGCGCCAGCACCGCGATCGCGGCCACCGCCGCGGCCAGCCTGAGGTTTACCGGGGTTTTCAGCAGAATGACGGCAATCACGGCCATCAGAAAGGCGATCAGCGCGATCGCCTGCGCCAGCGGCATCGCCGCCCAGAGCATAACGCCCTCGGCGGAGACGATGCGGTTGGCCCGCGACAGTGCGAAAGGCTGCAGGAACAGACCCGCAAGCGTGATCGCGGCAACGATGACGCCAAGCTTGTCGAGCCTTCTGGCAGCGCTCGTCTCTGTCTCGGTGATGGCTGACATGTTCTGCCTTCTGGCTGTCGGTCGGTGTTTCCCCGAAGCGGGCAATCTTGCTCCGAACAATCTCTCCCCTTGAGGGAGA
>NZ_DEPM01000280.1:0-8139 GCF_002358775.1 Martelella sp. UBA3392 | reverse complement strand
GCAGAGAGGGGTGAACCCTCTCGGTGAATTCGGAGCTTGCGGCTTTTAGGGCTTACGCCCTTTACCCCTCTCTGTCGCTGTCGCGACATCTCCCCCTCAAGGGGGGAGATTATGGAGGGCTTTGCGGTGAGGTTACCCAGTGCGTTCCAACCCGCCTTACTTCACAAACCCGTTCAGCGTCAGGAACTCCTTGGCGACGGCATCGGCCGGTTCGCCGCCAACCTGGACGCGGCCATTGAGGTCCTGCAGGGTCTCAAGGTCGAGCGCCTCGAAGACCGGCTTCAGGATCTCCGCGATCTGCGGATATTCCTCAAGACGCGCCTCGCGGATGATCGGGGTCGGCAGGTAGACCGGCTGCACGCCCTTGTCGTCATCCATCACCTTCAGGCCGGACGGCGCGATACCGCCATCGGTGCCGTAGACCATGGCGGCATTGGCGCCGGAGGTCTGCTTGGCGGCCGCCGCGATGGTTGCCGCGGTATCCCCGCCCGAAAGGGTGATCAGCTGGTCGGACACAAGGTGGAAGCCATAGGCCTTCTCGAAGGCCGGAAGCGCTGACGGCGAGGTCACAAATTCGGAAGAGGCCGCGAGCTTGATGTCGCCGCCATCGGCGATATATTTGCCGAGTTCGGAGAGATCGGACAGATTGTTGTCGTCGGCGATCTCCTTGCGGATCGCGATCGCCCAGGTGTTGTTGGCATTGGCCGGCGTCAGCCAGACGATCTTCTCGGCGTCGTAATCGAGTTTCTTGGCCTCCTCATAGCCTTCCTCGGCATTCTTCCACACCGGCAGGTCTGCCTTGTTGTAGAAGAAGGCGGCATTGCCGGTATATTCCGGATAGATGTCGATCTGGCCCTCGGTGATCGCCTGACGGACGATCGGGGTGGCGCCGAGCTGGATCTTGTTTTCCGTCGGAATATCGTTCGCCTGAAGCGTCTGAAGGATGATGTTGCCGAGCACGCCGCCCTCGGTGTCGATCTTGGAGGAGACGACCACGGGGGCTGCCGCGGCGGTCTGGACGGCGGCGAAGGCTGCGATCGCCAGTGCGCCGGTCAGGGTGAGAATGCGTTTCATATCGGTTCCCTCTCTCTAGGAACGGCCCGTCCCGGGCCGGTTGCCGCGCCTTCGGGTGTTACCCCGCAAATGGCGCAGCCGCGAAAATTCGTCCGGCCGCATCTCCGGCGACCGACAAGGAAGCTGTCGCTTCGCCACCGCCGGACCGCGCCCGGAAGCGATGGTGAAAGGCGACCCCACTTTCAGATAGTGCGCCGCCGTTCCATAACGATAGCATACACAAGATTTATGTGGCCGCGCCCCCGGTTTGCCGGAAATATCCGCCATGCGTTCCCTGCCGCTCGGGTCCAATTCCGCTCCCGCCGCGTCCGCCATTGAAACGGGCTGGGCTTATCCCCAATTTGACTGTAAAAGAGGGCCCATCGATTTGAGTGAAAAGGGCTTTTCCCCTAGGATCGGTGCCTGAAAACGGCAGTGATTCGGCGCCTTTGTCGCGCGCCCACACTCCAACACGTTTGGAAAGACCTGTTTATGAGCGAAACCCCAGAAATTGCCGTCGGCGTTCCCGCCGAATACGGCGCTGATTCGATCAAGGTTCTCAAGGGGCTGGATGCCGTGCGCAAACGGCCGGGCATGTATATCGGCGATACCGATGACGGCTCGGGGCTCCACCACATGGTCTATGAGGTGGTCGACAACGCGATCGACGAGGCGCTTGGCGGCTACGCCGATCTTGTCACCGTGACATTGAACCCCGACGGTTCGGTCTCGGTCACCGACAATGGCCGGGGCATTCCGACCGACATTCATACCGGCGAGGGCATCTCGGCGGCCGAAGTGATCATGACCCAGCTTCATGCCGGCGGCAAGTTTGACCAGAATTCCTACAAGGTCTCCGGCGGTCTCCACGGCGTCGGCGTTTCGGTGGTCAACGCGCTGTCGGTGTGGCTGAAGCTGAAGATCAAGCGCAATGGCAAGCTGCACGAGATTTCGTTCACCCACGGCGTTGCCGACAAGCCGCTGGAAGTGATCGGCGATGCCGAGGGCGAGACCGGCACGGAACTTACCTTCATGCCGAGCCAGGAAACCTTCACCATGGTCGAGTTCGACTATGACACGCTGGAAAAGCGCCTGCATGAACTGGCCTTCCTGAATTCCGGCGTGCGCATTCTCCTGACCGACAACCGCCATGCCGAGCCGGTGGCGAAGGAAATGCATTATGATGGCGGGCTGGCGGCCTTCGTCGCCTATCTCGACCGTTCGAAGAAGCCGCTGGTCAGCGAACCGATCGCGATATCGACCGAAAAGGACGGCATCACGGTTGAAGTGGCGATGTGGTGGAACGACAGCTACCACGAGAACGTGCTCTGCTTCACCAACAACATTCCCCAGCGCGACGGCGGCACCCATATGGCGGGCTTCCGCGGCGCGCTGACTCGCCAGATGATCTCCTATGCCGACACATCGGGCATCCTGAAGCGCGAAAAGGTGACGCTGACGGGTGAGGACTGCCGCGAGGGTCTGACGGCCGTGCTTTCCGTGAAGGTGCCGGACCCGAAATTCTCGTCGCAGACAAAGGACAAGCTGGTCTCCTCCGAGGTCCGCCCGGTTGTGGAAAGCTGCGTCAACGATGCGCTGAGCCAGTGGCTGGAGGAGCATCCGACCGAGGCAAAGATCCTTGTCACCAAGGTCGCCGAGGCCGCGACCGCCCGCGAGGCGGCCCGGCGCGCGCGCGAACTGACCCGGCGCAAGGGCGCGCTCGATATCGCCTCGCTGCCCGGCAAGCTCGCCGACTGTTCCAACCGCGATCCGGCGAAATCCGAACTGGTTCTGGTGGAGGGCGACTCGGCCGGCGGTTCCGCCAAGCAGGGCCGTTCGCGCGAGACCCAGGCGATCCTGCCGCTTCGGGGCAAGATCCTGAACGTCGAGCGCGCCCGCTTCGACAAGATGCTGTCGAGCCAGGAAATCGGCACGATGATCACGGCGCTTGGCACCGGCATCGGCAAGGACGAATACAATCCGGACAAGCTGCGCTATCACAAGATCATCATCATGACCGATGCTGATGTCGACGGCGCGCATATCCGCACCCTGCTGCTCACCTTCTTCTTCCGGCAGATGCCGGAGCTGATCGAGCGCGGCCATCTCTATATCGCCCAGCCGCCGCTCTACAAGGTCACGCGCGGCAAGTCGGTGCAGTATCTGAAGAACGAGCAGGCGCTCGAGGATTACCTGATCGACCAGGGCCTCGAGGATGCCTCGCTGCATCTCGGTTCCGGCGAAGTCCGCGCCGGTCCGGATCTGCGCCAGGTGATCGTCGATGCGGTGCGGATGCGCAATCTGATGGAGGGCATCCATTCGCGCTATGACCGCCACGTGGTCGAGCAGGCGGCGATCGCCGGCGCGCTCAACGCCGAGCGGGTCACCGATCCCGCCGAGGCCGAACGTCTGGCCGCCGATATCGCCGCGCGTCTCGACATGGTCGCCGAGGAGACCGAGCGCGGCTGGGAAGGGATCGTGCGCGAGGATGGCGGTCTGCGCTTCGAGCGCACGGTGCGCGGCGTCAAGGAAGTCGCCAATATCGACATGGGCCTGATCGGCTCGGTCGACGCCCGCTACATGGACCAGCTTCAGGGCCGTCTGTTCGAGGTTTACGAGAAGCCGCCGCTGCTGAAGCGCAAGAATGGCGATCTCACGATCTACGGCCCGCGCGCCATGCTGGAAGCCGTGTTCGAAGCCGGCCGTCGCGGCCTGACCATGCAGCGCTACAAGGGTCTTGGCGAAATGAACGCCGAGCAGCTCTGGGAAACCACGATGGACCCCAATGTCCGCTCGCTGCTGCAGGTCAAGGTCAACGACGCCACCAGCGCCGACGGCCTGTTCTCCCGCCTTATGGGCGACGAGGTGGAACCCCGCCGCGACTTCATTCAGGATAACGCGCTGTCGGTGGCGAACCTCGATATCTGACGGTTGGGCGGCGCATACGCCATTCCTTGTTTTGACATCATCCCCGGCCGCGCGCCGGGGATATAATTGCGTTTGTCGCGCCTGACAGGTTCGGCGCCCAATAACGCCTTGGCCGGGGCCAAGCGGCAGAACGTAAGGTGATGCGCCGCGAGCGTTGGCCACGAGGCTCATGACGCGCCGCTTGATGATGTGGCTACAGGCTACAAAGTAGCTCGGTTGAGCAAGACGTGACCGACATTTTGTGTGCCGGACGCCACTTGGCTTGTTCCGGAAAACATCAGCGCATTTGACCACGTCGATCAGGTGTCGGCGTATCTGGCGCTGCCGGCACGCATCCTTATCACCCTCCCGTGCCGAAAAATTACCCTTTCGAAACAAGTATATTGCGGCATTCGCCCAAAGTATGAGCATTCGCCCACTTGACAGAATGCGTCGTTATGGTGAGTAATTGCCCACATCGTAAGCTATTGCTCAATTCTGAGGGAGGAACGAGTATGAAACTTCATTCGACGCTGCTCGCCGCTTGCTCGCTGGTCGCCCTGACCGGCGTTGCTTCTGCTGAAACGCTGACCATCGCCACCGTCAACAACGGCGACATGATCCGCATGCAGAAGCTCACCGACGATTTCACCAAGGATCATCCGGATATCGACCTCGAATGGGTCACGCTTGAAGAAAACGTGCTGCGCCAGAAGGTCACCACCGACATCGCCACCAAGGGCGGTCAGTACGACGTCTTGACCATCGGCAACTACGAAGTGCCGATCTGGGCCAAGCAGAACTGGCTTTTGGAACTCTCCGGCATGCCGTCCGACTATGACGAAGCAGACCTTTTGCCCGCCATCGCCGGTGGCCTTTCCGTGGACGGCAAACTCTATGCCGCTCCGTTCTACGGCGAAAGCGCCATGGTGATGTACCGTACGGATCTAGCCGAAAAGGCCGGCGTCACGATCCCGGCCGAGCCGACCTGGGACGAAATCATGGCGGCTGCCAAGGCCATGACCGACAAGGATGCCGGCATTTACGGCATCTGCCTGCGCGGCAAGGCCGGCTGGGGCGAAAACATGGCCTTCCTCGGCGCGATGTCCAACTCCTATGGCGCGCGCTGGTTCGATATGGAATGGAAACCGCAGTTCGACACAGAAGAGTGGAAGGCGACGCTCACCGACTATCTGGACATGATGAACAATTATGGCCCGCCCGGTGCGTCATCCAACGGCTTCAACGAGAACCTCGCGCTGTTCCAGCAGGGCAAGTGCGGCATGTGGATCGACGCCACCGTCGCCGCCTCGTTCGTGACCGACCCGAAGGAATCCAAGGTCGCCGATTCGGTCGGCTTCGCTCTGTTCCCGGAAAAGGGCGATCTCGGCAACCGCGGCAATTGGCTGTGGTCGTGGAACCTCGCCATTCCGGCTTCGACGACCAAGGCCGATGCGGCCAAGGCATTCGTCGCCTGGGCGACATCCAAGCACTACACCGATCTGGTCGCCGAACAGGATGGCTGGCGCGCGGCGCCTCCCGGCACCCGCACCTCGCTCTACGAGAACGCGGATTACAAGGAGGCAGCACCCTTTGCTGAAATGACGCTGGAGTCGATCAACGCGGTCGACACCAACAAGCCTTCGGTTCAGGAAATCCCCTATACCGGTGCGCAGTTCGTCTCGATCCCGGAATTCCAGGGTATCGGCACCGCCGTCGGCCAGCAGTTCTCGGCAGCCCTTGCCGGCAACGTGACCGCCGACCAGGCCCTCAACAACGCGCAGCAGCTCACCCAGCGCGAAATGATGAAGGCCGGCTACATCAAGTAACCTTCCTCCGCGGGGCGGCCGGGCTCAAGGGTCCGGTCGCCTTCGGAGTTCAAGCCGACATGATGATGGCCGCCGCGCATGAAGTGACGGCGGCAAAACCGGTTTTACGCACCAGCCAACGGATAGATACGACACCGGCCTGACGAACAGGGTGCGGAACGAACGGGATTGGGACGCCGGCATGGCCGGGCGTCCTGACGATCCACTTTGCGGGGAAACACCGAAATGGCGACGACCCATACCAAAAATGCGGCGCGGCTGATGATGGCGCCCTCGGTCATTCTGCTCCTGGCGTGGATGATCATACCGCTGTCGATGACGATCTACTTCTCGTTCCTGCGCTACAATCTGCTGATGCCGGGCACGGAAAGCTTCGCCGGCTTCATGAATTATCGGTTCTTCCTGACCGACCCGGCCTTCTTCCAGGCGATCGGCAATACGCTGATGCTGGTGGGCGGCGTGCTGTTCGCCACCGTTGTCGGCGGCATCGCGCTGGCGCTGCTGCTCGATCAGCCGATCTTCGGGCAGGGCATCGTGCGCATTCTGGTGATCGCGCCGTTCTTCGTCATGCCGACCGTTTCGGCGCTGGTGTGGAAGAACATGCTGATGAACCCGGTCAACGGGCTGTTCGCCTCGCTGGCGCGGTTTCTGGGCATCCAGCCGATCGACTTCCTGTCATCGATACCGCTGACATCGATCGGCCTGATCGTCACCTGGCAATGGCTGCCCTTCGCCACGCTCATTCTTCTGACGGCGCTGCAGTCGCTGTCCGAGGAGCAGAAGGAAGCCTCCGAGATGGACGGCGCCAATGCCTGGAACCGTCTGATCTACATCATCCTGCCGCATATGGCGCGCGCGATCACCGTGGTCGTGCTGATCGAGACGATCTTCCTGCTTTCGATCTTCGCCGAAATCCTGGTCACCACCAATGGCGGCCCCGGCACGGAAAGCACCAACCTCACCTACCTCGTCTACATGCAGGCATTGCTGCAGTTCGACGTGGGCGGTGCGTCCGCCGGCGGTATCATCGCCGTCATTCTCGCCAATATCGTTGCGATCTTCCTGGTTCGCATGATCGGCAAAAATCTGGAGGACTGACGATGGCACGCCAGGTAACAACGCAGAAGAAAGTCGCCTTCACCGCATTGGCGTGGTTGATCGCGTTCCTGATCTTCTTCCCGATCCTGTGGACGTTTCTGACCAGCTTCAAGACCGAGGGCGAGGCCGTATCCTCGCCGCCTTCCTTCCTGTTCTTCCAGTGGACGCTGGAGAACTATGTCGAAGTGCAGGCGCGCTCGAACTATTTCCACCATTTCTGGAATTCGGTGGCGATCTCGCTCGGCTCCACGGTGATCGGCCTCTTGATCTCGGTGCCGGCCGCCTGGGCGATGGCGTTTTCGCCGACGCCGCACACCAAGGACGTGCTGCTCTGGATGCTCTCCACCAAGATGCTTCCGGCCGTCGGCGTTCTGGTGCCGATCTACATCATCTTCCGCGATCTCGGCCTGCTCGACACCCGCACCGGCCTGATCGTGGTGATGATGCTGATCAACCTGCCGATCATGGTGTGGATGCTCTACACCTATTTCAAGGAAATCCCGGGTGAAATTCTCGAAGCCGCCCGGATGGATGGAGCAACGCTCGGCAAGGAGATCGTCTATGTGCTGACGCCGATGGCGATCCCCGGCATTGCCTCCACCCTTCTCCTCAACATCATCCTTGCCTGGAACGAAGCGTTCTGGACGCTGAACCTGACGGCCTCGAAAGCGGCGCCGCTGACAGCCTTCATCGCTTCCTATTCGAGCCCGGAAGGCCTGTTCTACGCCAAGCTTTCCGCGGCATCGACCATGGCGATTGCGCCGATCATCATTCTCGGCTGGTTTTCGCAGAAGCAGCTCGTGCGCGGGCTCACCTTCGGCGCGGTTAAATAAGGACAGGACCAATGGGCAGCATCAGACTTGAAAAAGTTTCCAAGCATTTCGGCGAGCACGCGGTCATCCCTTCGATCGACCTCGAAATCAACGAGGGCGAGTTCGTCGTCTTCGTCGGCCCGTCGGGCTGCGGCAAATCCACGCTTCTCCGGTTGATTGCCGGGCTGGAGGATGTCACCTCCGGCCGCATCCTGATCGATGGCGAGGACGCCACCGACAAACCGCCGGCAAAGCGCGGCCTTGCCATGGTGTTCCAGTCCTACGCGCTCTATCCGCATATGAGTGTCAGGAACAATATCGGCTTTCCGCTGAAGATGGCGAATGTCGACAAGGCCGAGATCGACCGCAAGGTCGAGGACGCGGCGAAAATCCTGAACCTCACCGACTATCTGGAACGCAAGCCGCGCGCGCTTTCCGGC
>NZ_DEPM01000265.1:0-14930 GCF_002358775.1 Martelella sp. UBA3392 | reverse complement strand
CCCCGGAGGGGAGAGATGTCGCGAAAGCGACAGTGAGGGGGGAGTCTATCCCCGCGAACGCCCTCACGAGATGAGATGCTGCGCCACCCTCACTGCCCCTTTCGGGGCATCTCTCCCGCCAGCGGGAGAGAGTAATGGGAGGAAGCGGCAAGGCCGTGTGCGATAGCCTTGCCCGCAATGTTCCAACCTGAAGCCGTCAGATACGCTCGCCGGTCTCCGCGTCGAACAGGTGGATCTTGTCGATATCCGGCTTGATGGTGAGGCGGTCGTGGGCATCGACCGTCAGCCATTCGCGCTGGGCGACCATGATGTCGTCCTCGCCGATGCGGCAGATGATCTGGGTTTCGGCCCCGGTCGGCTCGACCACCACAACCTCGACATCCACGCCGCTGTCATCGAGCGCGATATGTTCGGGGCGGATGCCGTAGATCACTTTCCGGCCGGGCTCGACCGCGCAACCGGGCGGAAGCGGCAGCCGCCCGCCGCCATTGGCGACGAATTCAGGTTGCCCGTCCTGGTTGATGCGGCCTTCGATCAGGTTCATGCCCGGCGAGCCGATGAAGCCCGCGACGAACACGTTTCTCGGCGTCGCATAGAGTTCGAGCGGGGTGCCGAACTGTTCCACATGGCCATCACGCATCACCACGATCCGGTCGGCCATGGTCATGGCCTCGATCTGGTCGTGGGTGACGTAGACGATGGTGGTCTTGAGCCGCTGGTGGAGCTGCTTGATTTCCGAGCGCATCTGCACGCGCAGCTTGGCGTCGAGATTGGACAGCGGCTCGTCGAACAGGAACACCTGCGGCTGGCGCACGATCGCGCGACCCATGGCGACGCGCTGGCGCTGGCCGCCGGAGAGGTTGCGGGGATAGCGGTCGAGCAGCTTTTCCAGCCCGAGAATCTGGGCGGCCTCGCCGACCCGGCGCTTGATCTCGTCCTTCGGGGCCTTGGCCAGCCGCAGCGAGAAGCCCATATTGGCCTCCACCGTCATGTGCGGATAAAGCGCGTAGGACTGGAACACCATGGCGATGTCGCGCAGCTTCGGCGCGACGTCGTTGACCACCTTGCCGCCGATCGCGACCTCGCCGCCGCTGATCTCCTCAAGTCCCGCGATCATGCGCAGGAGCGTCGATTTTCCGCAGCCGGACGGGCCGACCAGGATCACGAATTCGCCTTCCTGGATATCAATATCCACGCCATGCAGGACTTCCACATGTCCGTAGCTCTTGCGGACCTTTCTTACGTCTACTGAAGCCATATCGGTTTCTCACTTGCCAGATTGCGGCGCGTAGCGCCTGTCATGTTCATGCGGCCTGCCTCGTCCTTGAGCCGGTGGCCCGGGCGTAGGGCAAGAGCGCGGCGTCGATCGCGGCAAGGCACAGATCGCGCGCGTGCGGCGCGACCCTGCCGGTCACCACGTCCGGATAGACCCGCGCCATATGCTGGCTGATCAGCGTTTCGGGAATATCGCCCTCAAGGCGTGCAAACAGCGCATCGATCGCGGTGGCGGCTTCCTTTTCCGGCCAGTAATAGCGGATCCGGTCGCTGTAGCTGAAATGGCGCTGCAGCCGCTGCTCCGCGTCCGAGCCGGTATAATGGGAGCGCCAGTGGCCGGGTTTTTCGAGCATCAGGCTCTCCATGGCCGAAAACAGCGGCCCGTGGCCATCCTTGCCATCAAGCGTGGCGGCAATCGCGTCGAGCCCGTAAAGCGCCTCGCGCAGGGCAAAGGTCAGGCCGGGGCCGACCTTGAGGATCGCGAAGCCGTCATCGACGAGTTGCGTTAGCGCCTCCACCGGCTGGTAGTCGGTGGAATGAGCCTCGTAGACCATGCCGGGCAGGTCACTGAGCGCGCCGACCAGCGCGCGGGCCCGCTCGGGCTTGTAGATCGCAACATTGGCATTGCCGAATTCGACACCCGGCTGAACCACGATGCCGACAACGCGATCCAGCGCTGCGGCGATGCCGGCATCGGTGAACGCATCGCGGTGGACCGCATAGGTGTTCTTCACGGCGTCGGCATTGGTCGGCTCGATGTCGTCAAGGGCGTGGGTTGCGCCGCCCGGCGGCGGCACCTCGGTGCCGATGATGTAGACCGGCGGGCGGTGGCCTGCGGCTTTGGCGGCCTGTTCCGCGACCTTCGCGAGCCTTGCGGCGCGTTCGGCCGTCAGGTCATCGGCAAGGGCTGTCGGTTCCCCGGCGCAGCCCATCGAGGTGTCGAGGTGGAGCTTCTCGAAACCCGCCGCGGCATAGGTCGCGATCATGGTTTCGGCCCGCGCCATCGCCTCGTCCGCGGCAAGGCTTTTCCACGGATTGGGGCCGAGGTGGTCCCCGCCGAAGATGATCCGCTCGGTTGGAAAGCCGATCGCGCCGGCGATCTTTTCGACGAAGGCGCGGAAATCCCGCGGCGTCATGCCGGTATAGCCGCCGTCCTGATTGACCTGGTTGCAGGTGGCCTCGATCAGCGCGACCGCGCCATCCGCCGCAGCGCGCCTGAGCGCAGCCTCGATCACCAGCGCATGGGCGGAGCAGACCGAGGTGATGCCGCGCGGGAGCGCGCCGCCGCGCCCGCCGAAAAGGCGGGCGAGCGCGTCGTGGCGGTTTTGTTCAAGCGGTGCCGTCATGCGAGCTTCACCACCTTGGTCAGATGGCGCGGCGTAACGGTGTCGAGACCTTTCATCTGCGCCACCCGCTCGCCGAGGATCTGCAGCGCCGGCAACATGGCCAGCCCCGAAAGCGAAAGCCCGGTGTCGAGATCGAGCGCGAGATCGCCCGGACCGCCGAGGCCGATCACCACCGCGCCCTTGTCCTGAAGCTCCCTCACCACCTTGGCTTCCTCTGCCTTCTGGTCGGAGTAGAGCATGACGACGGCGGTCTCCTCGCTGACGAGGCTGATCGGGCCGTGGCGGTATTCCAGCGGATGGAAGGCCTGGGTCACGGTCTGGCTCATCTCCATCAGCTTCAGCGCGCCCTCAAGCGCGATGCCGTAGAGGGGGCCGCCGCCGAGAAAGACGAAATGCGAGCGGTTCTCGATGAGTTGCGGCAGGGCGGCGTCGAGATCGTCCATCAGCCTGCGGGCGGTATCGATGATCGCGGTGGTCATGTCCTGGCCGATCATGCGCTGGCCGAGCAGCAGCATCAGGCTTGCGGACACCGACATCACGATGCCCTCGTCGGGATGGGAGGGTGAGACCACCAGCGTATCGCAGTTTTTAGCAAGCGGGCTTTCCGGCTCGACGGTAATCGCCGTCACATGGGCGCCGGCGGCGCGGCTCGCCTTGGCGGCGGCGACCGTTTCGGTGCTTTCGCCGCTGCGCGAGAGCGCAATGACATGGGTATTCTTCCAGTCCGGGAAGAAGGCCTCCGGCCGGCTCAGCCATTCGGCGCCCGGCACCGCGATCGCGGCGCGGCCCGCGAGATTGAAATAGGCCGCAAGCGACAGCGCGAGGTTATAGGATGTGCCGCAGCCGACGATGACGGTCAGCGCCGCGTCATGCGAACCGGGTTTCCAAGTGATCGCCTTTTCCCAATAGGGGAATTGCTCGAAAATCACTTTTTCAGTCGTGTTCATGTTGTCTCCGGTTTATTTGACCGAGCCTGCCAGCAGACCGCTGACGAGGTACCGGTTCAGGAAAATGACGACGAGGGCGGGGATGATGATGGCAACGGAACCGCTTGCCGTGATCAGGCCGTAGTCGACGAAGTTTTTGGTGACGAATTCGGGGATCAGCACCGTCAGCGGCTTGGTTTGCGCCGGCGAGAAGATCAACGGAATGAGGTACTGGCCCCAGGCGCCGAGGAAGGTGAGAATGGCGGTCGCCGTCAGCCCCGGCCCCGCCAGCGGCAGCACGATGTTGAAGAAGATGAAGAGCCGTCCGGCGCCATCGAGCTGGGCCGCTTCCTCCAGCGCGATCGGCAGCGATTCGAACACGCTTCGAAGCAGCCAGAGCGACAGCGGCAGATAGGCCGACACATAAATCAGCGCGATGCCCGTATAGGTGTCGATCATGTGCAGGCTAATGAGGATCCGGTAGAGCGGGATCAGCACCGCATAGGCGGGGATCGCAAGCGTCGCCACCACCAGGATGAACAGGGTTTTGCGGCCCGGAAAATCGAGCCGGGTGAAGGCATAGGCCCCGAGCGCGGAGATCGCCACGCACAGCACCGTCGCCAGTGCCGAGGTGACGATGGAGTTGAACAGCGCCGCGCGGAACTGGGCCCAGACCTCGACCCCGCCGATCCGCTCGATGCCGATGCCGAAAATGCGGGCGAAGTGATCGAAGGTGATGTTCTGCGGGAAGAAATGGATCGGGCGGGCCGAGAAATCCTCGGTCGGCGTCAGCGCGCTGGCAAAGGTCCAGTAGACCGGCCCCAGCGACCAGATCAGCAGCACGGCAAGGCCGGCCCAGATCATCATGCGATAGGCAAGAGACTGTTTCATCAATCATACCGAGTGTTGCGATAGACGCGGAGCACATAGACCAGCGACACCAGAAGCGAGACGAAGGTGATCGTCAGCGACAGCGCCATGCCGTAGGAGAAGCGCAGGTTCTGGAAGGTCTCGAGATAGATCTGCACCAGCACGGGCCGGGTTTCGAGGCTCGCCCCGGCAAGCACCCAGGCCTCATCGAAAAGGTTGAAGGCCTGCACCGTGGCGTTGGTCATGGAAACCGCGATCGCGCTGCGCACCAATGGAAGCGTCACCAGCGTCAGCATCTGAAAATTGGTCGCGCCGTCTATGCGTGCGGCCTGATAGAGATGGTCGGGAATGCTCTGCATGGCGGCGAGAACGATGACGATGGTGAGCGGCATCATCCGCCAGACATGGACCACCGTGACCGCCATGATCGCGCTGGTGCGATCGTTGAACCAGATGTGGTTTTCGAAGGGCAGTCCGAGGGCGGTGAGGATGCCGTTCAGAAGGCCGGCGCCGGGCTGGTAGATCCACAGCCAGATCACCGCGTTGACCACGCCGGGCAGCGCCCAGGGCAGGATCACGGCGGCGAGGATCCACTGGCGTCCGACCTTGACCTGGTTGATCAGGGCGGCGGCCAGCACGCCGAAAACGGTCTCGGCGAGAACGGCGAGGATCACATAGGAAAATGTGTTCATCCAGCTCATGCCGAGCTGTTTGTCAGAGAGCATGCGGGTGTAGTTGGCAAGGCCGACGAAGGGCGTGCCCGGCTGCATCGGATTGACGCGGTGCAGGCTGTCCCAACTCGTCACCAGCATCGGGTAGAACACCAGCGACGCCATGGTGATCAGGATCGGCGCGGCCAGAAGCAGGCCGAGCATGGTATCGGCATTGAAGCCGATACCGCGCCTGCCTCGCATTGTGGAGGCGGCAGATGTCATTGGGCCATGGCCTGTTCGGCGGCGTCGGCAATGTTATGCATCGCCTCTTCAACCGTGATCTGGCCCTTGGCGGCGCTGTTGATCGAGGTATTCACGGCGCTCGAAAACTCCGGATACCATTGCGGCGTGCCCTGCTGGAACAGCGGCTCGACCGTGGTCGACTGTTCGACGAGCACATCGCCGGAATGCATCACGCCGGTCTCGTTGACGGCCGAAAGCACCGAGGTGCGGGTCGGCAGGAAGCCGTTCTTGTAATTCTCCTCCTGGAAGTCCTTGGAGGTGAACCACTTGATGAACTCAACCGCGGCCTCCTTGTTCTGCGAGCTTTCCGGAATGCCGAGCGCTTCCGGCAGGCCGAAGCTGCGGGTCTCGCCGCTTGCCGTCGGCACCAGAATGGCCTCTACGTCACCTGCGACCTTGGACTGATCCGGATCGTTCATCTGGCCGAGGCGGCCAGGTTCCCCGGAGATCATCACGCTGGTCTGGCCCTGGGAGAACATGCTGTCATTGATCTGGCTGTCGGTCAGGCTGACTGCGGCCGGATCGACGAGGCCTTCGTCCAGCAGCATCAGTTCGAATTCCAGCGCCTTGTAGCCGGCCGAATCCGGCGATGTGAACAGCGGCTTGAAATCGGCGTCGAACAATTCGCCGCCAAAGGCCTTGGTCAACAGATACCAGCTCGTGGACGCGCCTTCGGTCGCCGAAAGCGGCAGGCCGATCGGATATTCGACGATGCCGGCGTCCTTGATCTTCTTGGCGTCGGCGACAAGCTCGTCCAGCGTCTTCGGCGGCTCGGTGATGCCGGCTTCCTCAAATTGCGCCTTGTTGATCAGCATGACGCGGAAGTCGTTGGTATAGGGGATGCCGAGGATATCGCCGTCGACGGTGAAGATCTTGGTAACGCCAATGTCTTCCACCGTGGCGGGGTCGATCACGTCATTAAGCGGCATGTACCAGCCGGCGGCGGCGAACTGGCCGGTCCAGGACCAGTCGAATTCGGTCACATCGGCGGGCGCGGTGCCGGCGACGAGGCCGGTGACGAGCTTGAGGCGGATATCGTCCCACGAGAGTGTCTGGAGGTCGACATGGATGCCGGTGTCTTCCTCGAAGTCGGCGGCGATATTGGCGCCCTGCGGGGAGGGCAGAAGCACCGTGATGGATTCGCCGGCCAGCGGTTTGGCGTCATCGGCGAGCGCCGGGATGGCGAGCAGCATGGCTGTCGAGGTGGCGAGTGATAAAAGCAGTCTGTTCATGTTCCCGTCCTGTCTGGTTTTTGGAGAGTTCAATCCGTCCCGTTTCGGGCGGAGGCGATTTGCCCGACAAAGCCCTCTTCGAGCGGCCAGCCGAGACATTGGGCGGCCGCCAGCAGCGCGCCGCCAATCGGGGGAAGTCGGGGCGGAACCGGCGCGCGGCCGATCCGGCTCGTGAGCGCGGCAAGCAGCACCGGGCTTGCGAATGTGCCGCCGGCATAGGTCCAGTCGGCGTCGCTCGCGCAGTGTGGGGCGATGGCCGTGAAGTGTCGCGCAAGCTCGTCGGCTGCCTGTTCTATCAGAGCGTTCGCGCCGGCATCGCCGGCGCGGGCCACGCGGTCGACCACTTCGGCCAGCGCCGCGATCCCGGCGCGCGGCCTTTCAAGGCCGGTCACCCAGTCGCCGAGCGCGTTCATGGGGTCGGTTCTGTCGAGAGAAAGGGCGTCAAAAACTGCGTCGGTCAGCGCGGTCGGTTGCGCGCGGCCGTCGATCGCCTGGCTGATCAGGCTGAGCGCGCCGCGACCGATCGCATAGGCGCTGCCCTCGTCGCCGATCATGTCGCCCCAGCCGCCGACGCGGGCGGAACGGCCGGCCTCATCGCGCGCCCAGGCCATGGAGCCGGTGCCGGAGAGGATCAGGATGCCGGGCCGGCCGGACAGCGCGCCGAAATGGGCGGCCTCGACATCGTTCAGCACATGCCGTTTCGCCGCCGGGAAGGTCTCGGCGATTGCCTGTTCCTGAAGGGCGGAGAGGCGGGTCACCTCGCCATAGGCGGGCAGGGCAGCGGCCACGGCCCCTATCTCCGTGATTTCGGCGAAGGGGCGCAGCACCGTATCGAGGACCTCGCGCCAGCCGGGATTGTCCATCGGATTGACGCCGCCGCCGCGCGCCGTCTTAACCACTTGGCCCGACCGGTCGGCAAGCGCCGCCAGCACCTTGCTGCCGCCGCCGTCGATGCCGAGGATCAGGCCGTCGGTCATCCGTTCGCTCCCGCCTCGACGATCGTGTTCTCGATCCCGTTGTCGTCGAAATACGCGCGCCATTTCTGCGGGATGGTGGAATCGGTGATGACGTGGGCTTCGGTGAGGGGCGCAACCTTGTAGGTCGCCATCGTGTCGAACTTGGTGGCATCGGCCAGCACGAAACAATGCGCCGAGCGCGTCAGCATGCGCCGGTTGAGGTGGGCCTCGCCATTGTCGATGCTGTAGATCGCGCCGTCGGAACCGATGGCGCTCGCGCCCAGGAAAAGCTGGTCGAACCAGATCAGGTCCAGCATGGCTTCCGCCTGCGGGCCGACCAGCGAGGCGTTTTCGCTGCGCAACTGGCCGCCGAGCAGCGTGACCTCGAGATTCGGAATGTTCAGGAATTCCTGCGCGACGATCAGGCCGTTGGTGAAGATGCGCAGCGGGATCGGGCTGATGCGGATCAGCCGGGCAAGCTGCAGAACCGTGGTGCCGGCATCGAGAAAGATCGCGGAACGCGGTTGCAGCGTTTCATAGGCCGCCGTGGCAATCGCCCGCTTGGCGGCCAGATTGCGCTTCTCGCGGGCCTGGAACGCCATTTCCACCGAGGAGCCCTCGGCAATGCGCGCGCCGCCATGGACCCTGACGATCGAACCCTCCTGTTCGAGAATCTGCAGATCGCGGCGGACGGTGGCGAGCGAGGCGCCGATCGCGTCGGCGAGGTCCTGGATCGCGGAAAACCCGTTCACATAAAGATGGCTGCGTATCGCTTCGAGACGATCGACCTTGACGCCCTGTGGCTGTGACATCCGCATTCCCCTGTTATTTTCGATCACAATGATGATCGAAACGATCATTGTCAATCAGTTTTATGATTTATTATGATCGAAAACGCCGGCGACATTGCTGTCGCCGGCTTGGGGAGAGGAGGAAAAGGGCGCAAACTCTAGTGATAAGCCGGGAGAAGGTCCCCGTGCCGCTCGATCAGCCCATCCACCAGCTTCCAGATTTCATCCGGGGAGAGCTCGGCCGATGTGTGCGGGTCGAGCAGGGCGGCCTGGTAGATGCGGTCGCGGCTTTTGGTCAGCGCGGCCTCGACCGTCAACTCCTGCACCGAAATGCTGAGTTTCATCACCGCGGCGAGCTGGGTCGGCACCCGGCCGATCCGGATCGGCTGAATGCCGTTATGGTCGACATGGCAGGGCACCTCGACGATGCACTCGTCCGGCAGGTTGGAGATCAGGCCGTTATTGGGTACGTTGCCGTAGATCAGCGCCGGCTTGCCGGTGACGGCGGCATGAATGATGCCGGCGGCATATTCATTGCTGCGGCACACCTCGATCGGCCTGTCGCCCTCGAGCTTCTTGCGCAGCGCATGCCACTCGGCGATCTGCTCCTTGCAGCGGCGGATATATTCGTCCAGCGGAATGTTGAAACGGTCGATCAGGTCGTCGCGGCCATCCTTGATGTACCACGAGGTGTATTCCGAGAAATGCTCGCTCGATTCGGTCACGAAATGGCCGAGCCGCTTCAGCGCGTCGAAGCGCACCCGGTCGTCGTCCGGCACCTTGCCGTCGGCGAGAAGCTGCCGCAGGCGCGGATAGAGATCCTCTCGCGAACCATCGGCATGCAGCTTCTCATATTTCAGGAAGAATGCGATGTGGTTGATGCCGGCGGAGAGGTAGTTGATGTTCGCCACATCCTCGCCGAGATAGGAGGCGAGCTGGCCGGCGGTGTGCTGCACGCTGTGGCAGAGGCCGATGGTGCGGATTTCCGGCGCGATCTCCTTGATCGCCCAGCAATTGATCGCCATCGGGTTCACATATTGCATCAGAAGCGCGTTCGGGCAGACATCCTCCATGTCGCGGCAGATCGCCTCCAGCACCGGGATGGTGCGCAGCCCACGGAAAATGCCGCCAATGCCGAGTGTATCGGCGATCGTCTGGCGCAGGCCGAACTGTTTCGGCACGTCGAAATCGGTGACAGTGGCCGGCTCATAGCCGCCGACCTGCATCATCAGGATCACGAAATCGGACCCCTTCAGCGCCTGGCGCCGGTCCAGCGTCGCCTCGACGCGGATATCGGCAAGGCCGAGCGCCGCGCAGATGCGGCGGGTGACGATTTCGGAGGTTTTCAGCCGTTCGGGATCGATGTCGAACAGGCTGATGGCGATTTCGCCGGGGAGATCGGAGGACAACACATCACCGAGAATGTTCTGGGCGAATACGGTGCTGCCGGCGCCGACAAGGCAGATTTTGGTCATGACGGGTTCCTTTCTTTTCGGCGAAGCTATATCTCCAAAACAAGATTTTCCTCCGGTGTTCATGTCGATTAGTCCGGGATTGGAGTGGCGAGCGATGGCCGCGGGCAATATTGAGGTGGACGACCTGACGCTGGCGCGCGGCGATTTCCTGATCGAGCGTCATATCGCGACCGCCATGCCGGCGGCCCACTGGCACGATCACGTCGAGCTCAATCTGCTGCTTGAAGGCGAGATGACCTATCTCTTCAACGGTCGGCGCGAGGAGGTGGAGGCGGGCAGGCTGGTGCTGTTCTGGGCCGCGATCCCGCACCAGACCATTGCGGTCACCGACAACGCCGCCCTGATCGTCATCTACCTGCCGCTCGCCGATTTCCTGGCGCTGCCGATCGATCGCGAGGCCCGGCGCTTCACCATGCAGGGCGGATTTTTGACCGACTCGGCCGCGACCGGCCATGATGGCGTGGTTGCCGCGCGTTGGGTGGAGGAGTGGAACAAGGGCGGGCCGCAGCGCCGGAGCCTGCTGCGCGAGGAAATCGCGCTGAGGGTGCGCCGCTTCATTCTCGATTGCGTCGAAACCGGCCGCCTTTCAGGCGGGGAGGCCGGGACGGCAGCGGTCGCCGCCGCCGTGCGTCATGTTGAGGCGCTGACCGATCTGGTGAACGGCCATTATGGCGAACCCGTATCTATGCCGGATCTTGCCGCCCGCGCCGGCATTCATCCGAGCACCGCCAACAAGGCCTTCCGCGATGTGCTGGGCCTTTCCGTCAACGAATATCTCACCCGCTACCGGGTGGCGCGCGCCATGCAGAGGCTGGTCGACACCGAGGACCCGATCCTCACGATCGCCTATGATTGCGGGTTCGGATCGAGCAGCAGGTTCTACGAATTGTTCAAGGCGCGCACCGGCCAGACCCCGCTTGCCTTCCGCAGGGCGCTGTCGCGCAAGGGGTGAGACAGGCGTTGAGACGGCCCTGAGGCAAAAGCCCCGGCAGGCGTTCTGCCGGGGGCAACTGCGAAGGGCTTGTCTTACTGATTGGCCTTGATCTCGAGATTGAGAAGCTGGGGGATGGCCTTGGGCGCGGCGGCACCCGCCATCACCACGGCCAGCACCGGCATCTGCATCTGCGGCTTGATGCTAACCGAGAAGTTCTGCGGGTTGGCCAGATAGCTGTCGACCGCGGATGAGACGGAGGCGGCAAGGTCCGGCATTTCCAGCCCGGCGAGACCCGCCGTCATCTGCCCCTTCCACTCGGCGATCAATGCATCGGTGGAAATATTCTTTTCCTTTGCGATCGTCTCGATCAGACGGTTGGTGATGCTGTCATCGGTAAACCGGATCGACAGGCCGCTGACGCCGATGGTCTGGCCGAGCTGCATCAATTCAGCCTGATAGGGATTTTCCTGTTCCGACGAGGCACCGTCCGAAGGGGCATCCTCCATCTCATCGCTCTGGGCGATCTCCGAAATCTTCTGAAGCGTTTCCAGCGTTTCGAGCGTGACGCCGGTCAGTCCCATGCCGAAGTCGAGCGTGCCGACATTTTCCGTGGCGAGGCTGTAGGTGGCGACGTTGAGATCGCCCGTTTCCAGATCCCAGTTGCCGCTGATCGTGAATGTCGACGTGGTCTGCAGGAGATCGAGTTCCTCCAGCGTCGCGCGGGCGTCGGGCTTCAGGTCGTCGACCTGCGAAAGGTCGAGCGCAATCCCGGTGACGTTCGCGAGATAATCGGCCTTGGTGCGCGCCTCGTTGAAACTCTGCTTGGCGGAAGCATCGTCGATCGTCAGCAGCTTGTCGCCTTCGACGGTGACGCTGATGTTCTTGACCTCCGTGCTTTCGCCATAGCCCCAGCCGGAAAGAACCGCGAGGTCGGCGCTGGCGGGAACATGGATATTGGTCTCGGTATACGAGGCGATGGCGATCTCAGCGTCCTCCATCGTGAAGGTCATGTCGGACGCCATTGACTTGCCGATCATGTAGCTGCCGTCGGCATTTTCCTGAACGTCCTGAAGGTCGAGCGTGATCGGCGCCTTCTGCTTGAACTCGTCCATCTCCTCGCCCGCTACAGGCGAGGGCGAAAATTCCATGCCGGAGACCGTCACGCTGCCATCCGAGCCTTCCTCGACGCTGTCATAGGTGAAGGTCATGTGCGACTGTTTTTCGGTGACGGCCTTCAGCTTGGCCATCAGATCGTCGGTGTCGAGGGCAAACGCGGGAGCGCCCGATGCGGCCAGAAAACTGCCTGCGAGAAGAAGCTGCGTGAGACGTGATGTGGGCATGAAGTGCTCCCTGAAAATGAGATGTTGCGCTACGGTTTATTGGCCATATAAGGCCGAATTGCAATTTTGCTATGAATGCCCGGTGAATGCGGCGCGTTTTCCCTTGTTTTCAGGGGATTGCGGGCGGCCCCGCCTTGCGGGCAAGGGTTGTATCCTCTAACAGAAACCCATGGGAAAAGAAATCACGCCACCCGAAAACGGCGACGGACACACGGACGCCGTGGACCTGCGCAAGGCCCTTGAGGAACGCTACCTCGCCTATGCGCTTTCGACGATCATGCACCGGGCGCTGCCGGATGTGCGCGACGGGCTGAAGCCCGTGCACCGCCGCATCATTCACGGCATGAGCGAGATCGGCGTGCGCCCGAACGCCGCCTACAAGAAATGCGCCCGCATTGTCGGCGATGTCATGGGTAAGTTCCATCCCCATGGCGACGCCTCGATCTATGATGCGCTGGTGCGTCTGTCGCAGGATTTCGCCCAGCGTTACCCGATGGTCGACGGCCAGGGCAATTTCGGCAATATCGACGGCGATAGCGCGGCCGCCATGCGCTACACCGAGGCGCGCATGACCGATGTCGCCGCGCTGATGCTGGATGGCATCGGCGAGGACGCCGTCGATTTCCGCCCGACCTATAACGAGGAGGACGAGGAGCCGGTGGTGATGCCCGGCGCCTTCCCGAATCTGCTCGCCAACGGCTCCACCGGCATCGCCGTCGGCATGGCGACCTCCATCCCGCCGCACAATGCCCACGAGTTGTGTGAGGCGGCGATCTACCTGATCAAGCATCCCGACGCCACCGTCGAGGACATCATGACGCTGCCGGACGCCGACGGGCCGAAGGCGAACATGATCCAGGGCCCGGATTTTCCGACCGGCGGGATCATCGTCGAGGATTTCGCCTCGATGGTCGAGACCTACAAGACCGGCCGCGGCGGCTTCCGGCTGCGTTCGCGCTGGGAAAAGGAAGACCTCGGCCGCGGCAATTACCAGATCGTCGTCACCGAAATTCCCTATGGCGTGCAGAAGTCGCGGCTGATCGAGAAGATCGCCGAACTCCTGATCGCCCGCCGCCTGCCGCTCCTAGAGGATATCCAGGACGAATCGGCGGAAGATATCCGCGTCGTGCTGGTGCCGAAATCGCGCGCCGTCGACCCGGCGCTGCTGATGGAATCGCTGTTCAAGCTCACCGATCTCGAACAGCGTTTCTCGATGAACATGAACGTGCTCTCGCAGGGCAAGGTGCCCAAGGTGATGGGCCTTGTCGATGTGCTGAAGGAATGGCTCGGCCACCGCCGCGAGGTGCTGCAGCGCCGCTCCCGCCATCGGCTCGCCGCCATCGACCGCCGGCTTGAAATCCTCGGCGGCCTGCTGGTCGCCTATCTCAACCTCGACGAGGTGATCAAGATCATCCGCGAGGAGGATGAGCCCAAGGCGGTGATGATCGCCCGGTTCGAGATCACCGATGTGCAGGCCGAAGCGATCCTCAACATGCGGCTGCGGGCTTTGCGCAAGCTCGAGGAAATCGAAATCCGCAAGGAATTCGATGCGCTGACGGCGGAGAAGGCGGAGATCGAGGCGCTGCTTGCCTCCGAAACCCAGCAGTGGCAGACCGTTGCCTGGGAAATCGGCGAGGTCAAGAAAACCTTCGCCAAGGCGACCGAACTCGGCAAACGCCGCTCGACCTTCGACATTGCGCCCGATACCGATGTCGAGGCGATCCAGCAGGCGATGATCGAGAAGGAACCGGTCACGATCGTGATTTCCGAAAAGGGCTGGATCCGGGCGCTGAAGGGCCATGTCGATACCTCCGGCGTTGCCTTCAAGGAAGGCGACGGCCTGAAGCTCGCCTTCCCGGCGCAGACGACCGACAAGCTTTTGATCGTCACCACCGGCGGACGCGCCTTCACGCTCGGCGCGGACAAGCTGCCGGGCGGGCGCGGCCATGGCGAGCCGCTGCGCATCATGGTCGATATCGATGCCGATCAGGACGTCGTCACCGCCTTCGTGCATGAGGCCGGCCGCAAGCAGTTGATCGCGTCCACCGCCGGCAATGGCTTCATCATCGAGGAAGACCAGATGGTCGCCAACACCCGCAAGGGCAAGCAGGTGATGAATGTCTCGGCCAAGGATGAGGTCAAGCTTTTGACGCCGGCTACCGGCGACCACATCGCGGTGATCGGCGAAAACCGCAAGCTGATCGTGTTCCCGATGTCGCAGGTCGCCGAGATGGCCCGCGGCAAGGGCGTGCGCCTGCAGCGCTACAAGGATGGCGGCCTTTCGGACGCCAAATGTTTCGCGATCGCCGACGGCCTTAGCTGGACCGACAGCGCCGGCCGCACCCATATGCGCACCGCCGACGAACTGCTCGAATGGCGCGGCGACCGCGCCATGGCCGGCCGCATCGCGCCCAAGGGCTTTCCGAGAAACGGCAAGTTCAAGGGGTAGGGGCGGCGGAGCGCTGCGGCGAACGGTGCTTGCAGGACGATGGCCCGCAATGCGGTTATTCACCGGAGCTGCGGCCCTAGTCATCAACCCTTTTGCCATCTCCGCCGAAACACCACGGCGTTCCGCGAAGCTCCCTGGTTTACACCTTTGCCGTCAGCAGCTTCACTCCGGCGAACACGAAGAAGCCGCCCAGCGCCGCCTCCACCACGCGACGGAAGCGCGTGAGGCCGGCGCGGACCATGGCGCTGGAGAGCAACAATGCATAGGCGCCGTGGCCGGTGAAAGACATCAGGAACGATCCGGCGACGAACAGCAGGACAATAGGGGCGGGGGCATCGCCAACGCCGCCGACGCCAGCGATCGCCAGCCAGAACATGATC
>NZ_DEPM01000142.1:2488-8937 GCF_002358775.1 Martelella sp. UBA3392 | reverse complement strand
TAGCCCTGCCCTTGAGGGGGAGATCGTGGGCTGAGAGGCTTGCCTACTTCGCCACGTCGGTAATACGGCCGTCGGTATAGGGCTGGTAGGGGCTGTTCATGCCGATATATTCGGCAACGGCATCTTCCAGGTTGGGGCCGAAATCATAGGCGTTCATGCCCTTTTCGGCGAACACGGCATAGCCGTCGCCGCCGCCGCGCACATAATTGTTGGTGACGATGCCGTAGGTGGCGGTCTCGTCGATCGGCGTGAAGCCGCCATTGCCGTCGGCGACCTCGACCGAGACCACGCGGCTGCCCGGTTCTTTGCTGGAATCATAGGTGTATTTCATGCCGGCGACCTGCGGATAGCGGCCGGCGCCCTCCTCGATCTGCGACAGGCCGTTTTCAAGCGCTGCAATCACATCGGCGCCCTTGAGCTGGAAGGTCGCGATCGTGTTCTGGAACGGCAGCACGGTCAGCACCTCGCCCATGGTCACCGTTCCCGCGTCGATCGAGGCGCGCACGCCGCCGCCGTTCTGGATCGCGAGCGTGATACCCTGGTCGGCGACGCGCGCGAGCATGGCATCGGCCACGAGGTTGCCCATCGAGCACTCCTCGGCGCGGCAGACATTTCGGTCGCCGACGATCTCGCCGCCGGCTTCGCCGACTTCCTCGTTCTTCAGTTCCTCGAGCGGGACCGCCTTTTCGGAAATCCAGGCAAGAACCTCCGCGTCCGGCGTCACGCTGGCGTCGAGCAGGATCGGATCGCCCTTGGCCGAGGTCACGACGCCGTCATCGTTGAACACGACCTCGAGATCGCCGAGATATTTGCCATACTGGTTGGCCTGCACCACCGGCACCTTGTAGCCATCCGGATTGTCGACCATGGTCGGATAGGGGCCTTCGGCCTTCTCGTCGGTATTCGACAGAAGCGTGTGCGAATGGCCGCCGACGACCACGTCGATTCCCGGAATCACCGCGATCGCGGCGAGGTCGCGGGGATAGCCGACATGGGTCAGCGCGATGATCTTGTTGACGCCCTGATCCGTCAACACTGCAACCTGTTCCTTGATGGCATCGACATCGACGGTGATGTCGATGTTCTTGCCGGGATTGGCGATTTCCGGCGTGTCGTTGGTGACCGCGCCGATGATGCCGACCTTCTCGCCGCCGATATCGAGCACGATCGAGGGTTCGATCATGTCGTTGACGGAGGAATCGGCGTTGGTCTTCACATTGGCGGTGACGACCGGAAACTCGACGATATCGAGAAAGGTCTTCAGTCCGTCCTCGCTGTCGTCGAATTCATGGTTGCCGACGGTCATCGCGTCATAGCCGAGCATATTCATGAACTCGGCTTCCATCTCGCCCTTGTAGAAGGTGTAGAACAGCGAGCCCTGGAAATTGTCACCGGCGTTGAGCAGGATCACGTTCTTGCCCTCGGCCTCGAGCGCGTCGCGGGTTTCGTTGATCGCGGTCAGAAGCCTCGCCGCGCCGCCGAAACACTTGCCTTCGGTCTCATCTTCGGCCGAGCAGGCGGAATCATAACCGTTTATCGACTCGAAGCGCGAATGGAAATCATTGTTGTGCAGGATTTCGAGGTCGAAATCGGCAAGGGCGCTGCCGGCTGAAAGGGTCAGCGCGGTTGCCGCGAACAGGGCGGCTTTCGAAAGGGAATGCATGGCAAACTCCTGGTGCAGAATAAAACGCGGCACTTGCCGCCCGGCACTTAACTTCACATGGGAATGTGACGACGTTTTAAACGGTCGCGTCAAGTGCCGATTTCAGGAGAGGGCATAAAAGCGGGCCTCCCGGCCGCGCGAGCCGGGAAAAGGCGAGCCGCCAAACCGCGTTGTCAGAAACTGCCGCCGGTCCCCGCGCCGGAGAAATTCACCGATGGCGTGGCGGCCGGCATCGACGCGGGCGGCGTCATGGTGTTGGCCGGCATTGTCTGGGAGGGTTGAGCGCTCGCCACCTGCTGGGAGAGGTCGGGCAGGGTGAAGCCGACGGGGGCCATGCTCGGCTTGTAGAGCGAGAATTTCGCGCCCTGGCTCGGCGTGCAGTTCATCAGATAGGGGGCCACCAGCGCGCAGTTGACCCTGGACTGGGTCCGGCGCAGCACCGAGGTCAACTCGATTTCGATCAGATTGCCGGTCTCGGTGTAGGTGCCGATGGCAAGCGTGGTGTTGCTGTCGGCCGAAAGCGTCTCGAACCGGCCGCCGGCAAAGCGCGATATGATCCCGTCCTTGTCGCGCCATTCGCCATCGACGGCGGAAACGGGAGCCTGCGGCGCGGACGGCGTCGAAGGCAGACGTCCGGACTGGGGCGTGGTGGTGCAGGACGCGGCAAGCACTGTGCAGCAGACGAGGGTCAGGATCGGGATCGTTTTCACGGGCGCGCTCTTTCGCAATCGGTTCGGGTACAAGAAAGGCTTATCTGGCTTCAAAAATCAACTGCAAGAAGGCTGACTTGGTTCCATCCCCGCCGCACCGTTGCATGGAAGGCTCACTGCCCGCTTTCGCGTCATGGCCGCAAAACCGAACCCGGCATGCGCCGAAACGCCCTTGTGTTTTCCGCTGTCGCGGACGATGAACCGGTATCCACCGGACCCGAAACTGTTCTATTGAGAGGCAAACGCGAAAAGGAGGCGGCTGATGGCTGAAAAACCGAGAATCCGAATCGTCTATTGCAGCATGTGCAACTGGCTGATGCGTTCGGCATGGATGGCGCAGGAACTGCTCTCGACCTTCTCGCTCGAAATCGGTTCGGTCACGCTCGAGCCGCGCACCGGCGGCATTTTCGAGATCTGGGTCGATGATGAACTGATCTGGGAGCGCAAGCGCGACGGCGGCTTTCCCGGGCCGAAGGAGCTCAAGCAGAAGGTCCGCGATATCGTCGATCCCGAGCGCGATCTCGGTCACGTCGATAAGGTCGGGGGCGCCGGAACGCAAGACTGAAGGCGACGCTCGATCTGCTTTCCGGGGCGCGGAAGTTTTTGTCGCGAAAACGTCAAATACCCGTTGACTAATGCCGCCACGCCTCTTAAACGAGCCGTCATTGCCCAGATGGCGGAATTGGTAGACGCGCCAGCTTCAGGTGCTGGTACTCGCAAGGGTGTGGAGGTTCGAGTCCTCTTCTGGGCACCAATTTCATGTTTCGGAACGTCCGTGGATGTTCTGAAACGCCGCAAAAAGCCCGGTTCGCCGGGCTTTTTTGTTTTCCGGCTTACCGACAAGGCACAGTGTCGTCCGACTGCATGTCCGAACTGCTGCCCGAGGAAGGCAAAGGCGCTGCCGGCGGCTGATGGCGATCACCGCGCCGCGGCAAAGGCTGCAAAGCTCGCCTTACGGAAAACGTCTCACAGTCTTGAAATCGAAAGCCCGCCATCCGCCGCGATCACCGAGCCGGTGGCGAAGGCGAAGTCGCCGCGCACGAGCGGCAGCACGGCGGCGGCGACGTCCTGCGGCGTGCCCCAGCGGGCGGCGGGGACGAGGCCGACTTCGATGCGGGCGGTGTATTTGTCCTTCACGCCCGCCGTCATGCCGGTTTCGATGATGCCGGGGCGGATGTCGAAGACTCCGATATTCTCTGAGGCCAGTCGCGCGGCGAACAGTTTTGCGGCCATTGCGGCGGCTGCCTTGGAAAGGCAATATTCGGCGCGCTCGATAGAGACCATTTCGGCACTGACCGAGGTGATGAAGATGATCGAGCGGTAGCCCTCATCATGGCCGAGCATCCGCTTTGCGGCTTCCTGGGCGAGGAAGAAGGCGCCCTTCAGGTTCACCGACATCACGAAATCGAAGTTTTCCGGCGACAGGTCGAGCATGTCGCCGCGGATCGGCGCGCCGACGCCGGCATTGGAGACGAAGGTGGTGAGCGGCCCGAGATCGTCCTCGACCCGGTCCAGAAGGGTCGGGATCGCGGCGATATCGCGCACGTCGTGGCGATAGTAACGGGCCTTGGAGCCAAGAATCGCGAGCGCGTCTTGGACGATCGGGCTGTCGGGGTCTGTCTCCGCTGCAATTGCAACAGAATAGCCCGCTCCAGCGAGCATCGTTGCGATGCCGAGGCCGATGCCCTGCTGGCCGCCGGTGATCAGCGCGGTTTTCATGACGCAAGCTCCCGTTTGATGGCGTCGCCTGCCTTCAGCGCCAGCGCCGCGATCGTCAGTGACGGGTTCACGGCGGCTGACGTCGGCAGCGCCGATGCATCGGTGATATAGAGGTTGTCATGGTCGAAACTGCGGCAATCGGGATCGAGCACGGCGGTTCCTGGATCATCTCCGAGCCGCGCGGTGCCGCACTGGTGCGAGGGCACGCGGCCATCGAACAGGCGCGACAGCACGATCGGAAAGCCGGCGCGCCGCAGCGCCTGCTTCATCCGCTTCACCAGCCGGTTGTGCGCCTCCATATTGGAGCGCCGCCACAGGAGCTGGATGTCGTTGCCGTTCAGCACCACCCGGCTTTCCGGGTCCGGCAGGTCCTCGGAGATCGCGTAGAAATCAACCGAATGGCGCGAAAGATGGGTTGCGAGCGCCATCGGCATGGAGGGCGTCGTCGCCTTCAGGATTTTCGGCACCACACGGCCGAGCAATTGCACATTGCCGAGCGGCGGGCCGTTATCGCCGTCGGCGAGATACCAGTCATTGATCGCGAAGGTCTTCTGGTAGACCGCGTCATTATGAAAGCGCGGATCATAGGCGATCATCGCGGTAGCGTTGTGGTTCATGAAATGGCGGCCGACCGCGCCGGAGGAATTGGCAAGGCCGGACTTGAGAAGAAGCGCGGCGGTCTGCACCGCGCCGGCGGCAAGCGCCACGACCCGGGGCGTCACCGTGACGGTTTCACCGGCCTGCTCATAGGTTACGCTGGCGATGCGGCGGCCATCGGGAGCCGCCGTCAGTTGGGTCACGCGGGCGCCCATTTCCATGCGCACATTGTTATGATACAATGCGGCGGCGAGGGCGCAGGTCTCCGCATCCATCTTGCCGGAGCGGGTATCGGGATAGCCGTCCCAGCCGTCATTGCCGTGGGAAAGCCAGCGATCGAGATCGACGCCGAGCGGCAGTGCCGCCGGGTGCAGCCCCGCCTTCTCCAGCCGGCGACGAACGGCCGCGAGGGCCGGCTCGTCCGGTATGGCCGGATAGGGATAGGGCCCGGCATGGGGCGGCTCGGTCGGGTCCTCGGTGAAATCGCCACGCACCTGATAGAGCGCTTCGGCGGCATCATAATAGGGCGCGAGCGTCTCATAGGGAAACGGCCAGGCGGGAGAGATGCCGCCGAGATGCTCCATCGCCTGGAAATCCTGCCGGCGGTAGCGGTAGAGCACCGCGCCATAGAGCTTGGTATTGCCCCCGACATTGTAATAATTGCCGGGCGAGAACGGCTTGCCGGTCTCGTCCAGCCAGGTCTCATCTGAGCGGAAGGCGCTGTTTCTATAGATCCGGTCCGGATCGCGCGCAGGCGCATCGTCGGGGATCTGCTGCCCGCGTTCCAGGATCAGGATCTCGGCCCCTGTGGGGGCGAGGCTTGCGGCAAGTGTTGCCCCGCCCATGCCGGAGCCGATGATGACCACATCAGGCGAAACCTGCATTTCTATCGGAGCCGCTCTTCGGTTTTCGGGTCGAAGGCGACGGCCTTGTCCATGTTGACGGCGAAGGGGAAGACATCGCCCGGCTTGACCTCGACATCGGCGCGGAACCGGGCCGTGACCTCCTTGCCGCCCATTTCGGCGACCGCAAAGGTATCGGAGCCGGCGGGTTCCGTCACCTCGACCCTGGCCTTGATGATGTGCACGGCATTCGACGAGCGGTCGACCCCCAGCTCGTCGGTGATCGCCTCCGGGCGGATGCCGAGAATGATGTCCCGCCCTCCGTGATCGGTCATCGAACCATCGGGGAAGGGCAGTTCGGCGTTGCTGCCATCGGCAAGCGCGAATTTCGCCACCGCCCTGCCGCCTTCGACCGTGACCTTGGCCGGAAACAGGTTCATCGAGGGCGAGCCCATGAAACCGGCCACGAACATGTTGGCCGGATTGTCGTAGATTTCCTTCGGCGTGCCGAGCTGCTGCACATGGCCGCCGAACATCACCGCGATCCGCGTCGACAGCGTCAGCGCTTCGATCTGGTCATGGGTCACGTAAACGATCGTGGTGCCGAGCTTCTGGTGCAGCTTCTTGATCTCGGTACGCATGTCGACGCGCAGCTTGGCATCAAGGTTGGAGAGCGGCTCGTCGAACAGGAACACGTCCGGATCGCGCACCAGTGCCCGGCCCATGGCGACGCGCTGGCGCTGGCCGCCGGAAAGCTGGCCGGGCTTGCGCTTCAGAAGGTGCTTGATCTGCAGGAGATCGGCGACGCTGTCGATCGCCTTTTCGCGTTCTTCCTTCGGCACGCCGTGCATTTCGAGCCCGAAGGAAATGTTCTCGCCGACATTCATGTTCGGATAGAGCGCGTAGGACTGGAACACC
>NZ_DEPM01000142.1:0-2181 GCF_002358775.1 Martelella sp. UBA3392 | reverse complement strand
AGGACTGGAACACCATGGCGATGTTGCGGTCCGCCGGGCGCACGCCGTTCATCGAGCGGCCATTGATCACGATGTCGCCGGAGGAGACCGGCTCGAGACCGGCGATCATGTTCAAAAGCGTGGACTTGCCACAGCCCGACGGGCCGACGAGCACGAGGAACTCGCCCTCCTCGACCTCGATATCGGTCTGATGCAGGACGGTCAGGGAACCGAAGCTCTTGGTGACCTTGTCAATTTTCAGAAAACCCATGGGCCTTAACCTTTAACGCTGCCGGCCATCAGGCCGCGTACGAAATAGCGTCCGGCGACGATGTAGACGAGCAAAGTCGGCATCGCCGCCATGATCGCGCCGGCGAAATGGACGTTGTATTCCTTCACGCCGGTCGACGACTGGACGAGATTGTTGAGCGCCACCGTCATCGGCTGGCTGTTGAAATCGGAGAACGAGGCGCCGAACAGGAAGTCGTTCCAGATGTTGGTGAACTGCCAGATGATGCAGACCACCGCGATCGGCCCGGAAGAGGGCAGCAGGATGCGGCGGAAGATGGTGAAGAAGCCCGCGCCGTCGATCATCGCCGCGCGCACCAACTCGCTTGGGAACTGGGCGTAATAGTTGCGGAAATAAAGCGTCGAGAAGCCGATGCCGTAGACCAGATGCACGAAGATCAACCCTGGCACCGAGCCCGCAAGGCCGATAATGCCGAGAATGCGCGCCATCGGAATCAGCACGATCTGGAACGGGATGAAGCAGGCAAACAGCAGCAGGCCGAAGATGATGTTATGGCCGCGGAACTGCCATTTGGTCAGCACGTAGCCGTTGAGCGCGCCGAGCACGGTGGAGATCGCCACCGCCGGCACCACCATCTGGATCGAGTTCCAGAAATAGGGCTTGAGGCCTGTCGCCTGCACGCCGATCTGGGCGGTCGACCATGCGCTTTTCCACGGCTCGAAGGTCAGTGCGTCGGGCAGGTTCATCATGCCGCCGGCCTGGATCTCACGCAGGGGTTTGAGCGAATTCACCACCATCACGTAGAGCGGCAGCAGATAATAGAGGCAGAAGATCAGGAGTACGGTGTAGATGAAGAACCGCGCCGTGCGGCCCGTCGAGACCACCTGGGTGGAAGCATTGCTGCTCATTGCTTCTTCTCCCTCAGTTCCGACCAGAGGTAGGGCACCATGATGGCAGCGACCGACATCAGCATGATCACGGCGGAGGCAGCGCCGATGCCCATCTGGTTGCGGGTGAAGGTGTAGGAATACATGAAGGTCGCCGGCAGTTCGGTCGCCCTCCCCGGCCCGCCGCCGGTCAGCGCGATCACGAGGTCGTAGGATTTGATCGCCATATGGGCGAGCACCACGATCGCCGACATGAAGGCCGGGCGAAGCTGCGGGATCACGATCCGGCGATAGAGCGAGAAGTTGGAGGCGCCGTCGATCTGGGCGGCCTTCAGCACCTCGCCGTCAATGCCGCGCAGGCCGGCGAGGAACATCGCCATGACGAAGCCGGAGGTCTGCCACACGGCGGCGATCACGATGGTGTAGATCGCCATCTGGTTCGACTTGATCCAGTTGAACTGGAAGCTGGTCCAGCCCCAGGAATGCATCACCGCCTCAAGCCCGATGCCGGGATCGAGGAACCACTTCCACGCCGTGCCGGTGACAATGAAGGACAGCGCCATCGGGTAGAGATAGATCGAGCGGATAAAGCCCTCGGCGCGGATCTTCTGGTCGAGGAAGATCGCCAGCATCAGGCCGATCGCGCAGCAGAAGATGATGTAGAGCGAGCCGAAGATCGCGACATTCTTGATCGCGATCGTCCAGGCGCGCAGCCGGAACAGGTTGATATAGTTCTTCCAGCCGACGAGATCGAAGCTCGGCAGGATACGGCTGTCGGTAAAGGAGAGATAGACGGTGAAGGCGATGAAGCCGTAGACGAAGATCAGCACCATCGCCAGCGACGGACTGAGCACGATCTTCGGCAGGGCATCGCGTAGAAAATCCCCCGCTCTCCCGCTTCTCTGTGCGGACGAAGCCATTCAAACCCTCCGGATTGGCGAAACCACTCGGGGTTCGCCGATGTTTTGTTGTTTGCCTTACAAGCGCTGGCGCGCCTCTTCCTTCAAAAGCTTTGCCGTCTCTCTGCCGCAAAGCCCCCAAGTCTTCTCGCCCCGGAGGGGAGAG
>NZ_DEPM01000011.1:5371-5577 GCF_002358775.1 Martelella sp. UBA3392 | reverse complement strand
CGAGGTTGAGCGTCGGCGGCGCGATGTTGTCGCGGATCGCCAGCGTCGAAAAGATCGCCTCGATCGCGCCGGCCGCGCCCAGAAGATGGCCGGTCGCGGACTTGGTGGAGGACATCGACACCTTGCCGGCGGCATCGCCCAGCAGCCGCTCGACGGCGCCGAGCTCGATCGTGTCGGCCATCGTCGAGGTGCCGTGGGCATTGATA
>NZ_DEPM01000011.1:4895-5065 GCF_002358775.1 Martelella sp. UBA3392 | reverse complement strand
TGCCGTGGGCATTGATATAATCGATATCGGACGGCGCGATGCCGGCGCGCTTCAGCGCTGAGGTCATGCAACGGAACGCGCCCTCGCCGTCCTCGCTCGGCGCGGTGATGTGGAAGGCATCGCCGCTCATGCCGTAGCCGACGACCTCGGCATAGATCTTCGCGCCGCGC
>NZ_DEPM01000011.1:0-4582 GCF_002358775.1 Martelella sp. UBA3392 | reverse complement strand
GCGCGCCTTGGCGTGTTCCAGCTCCTCAAGCACCACAATGCCGGAGCCCTCGCCCATGACGAAACCGTCACGATCGACATCATAGGGGCGCGAGGCGCGCTGCGGCTCGTCGTTGAAATTGGTGGAAAGCGCCTTGCAGGCGGCAAAGCCGGCGAGCGCGATGCGGCAGATCGGCGATTCCGTGCCGCCGGCAACCATGACATCGGCATCGCCGAAGCCGATGATCCGGCTGGCGTCGCCGATCGCATGCGCGCCCGTCGAGCAGGCCGTTACGACCGAATGATTGGGGCCGCGCAGCTTGTGCCGGATCGAGACCTGGCCCGAGGCAAGGTTGATCAGGCGGCCGGGAATGAAGAACGGGGAAACGCGGCGCGGGCCGCGGTCGCGCAGCGTATAGCCGGCTTCAACGATCCCTTCGAGCCCGCCGATTCCGGAGCCGATCAGCACGCCGGTCGCGATCTGGTCATCGTCGCTTTCGGGATGCCAGTCGGCATCCGAAAGCGCCATGTCGGCTGCCGCGATCGCATAGGTGATGAACGGATCGACCTTGCGCTGCTCCTTCGGCTCCAGCCACTGATCGGCATTGAAGCTTCCATCGCTGCCGTCGCCAAGCGGGATTGAGCATGCAATCCTGGCTGCAAGATCTTCCGTTTCGAACGCGGTGACCTTGCTGGCGCCGCTGACGCCGTCCAGCAGACGCGACCAGGTTACCTCGGTCCCGCAGCCAAGCGGCGTTACCATGCCCAGACCGGTGATTACGACACGCCTCATTGGTGGATCGCCCCCCATTTTTCTCAAGTTTCTTGCCATCATGACCAGCGTTTCATGCCGGCCAATGCCGAGTGGAATCGACATGCGCCGAACTATAAACGCTCTCGCCACAAGCGCAAAACCGTCCTTGATGCGTTCCCGTCCCGGAACGCAGGACAAAAAAATGGCCCGTATCACCGGGCCGTTCGAGGCGGGTTGCAGGTATGACCCGAACGCCGCCCTGAATTTTCAGTCGATCAGGCCTGAGCCTTCTCGATGAACTTGATGGCATCGCCGACCGTGAGGATCGAATCAGCGGCATCGTCGGGGATTTCCACACCGAACTCTTCTTCGAAGGCCATGACCAGCTCGACGGTATCGAGCGAGTCGGCGCCGAGATCGTCGATGAAGCTTGCGCTTTCGACAACCTTGTCGGCATCCACGCCCAGGTGGTCAACTACAATTTTCTTAACGCGTTCTGCGATATCGCTCATGTCGGTTTCCTCGACCTGTCTCAAGTTCTACCGGATGCCTTGACATCCGCTATGTGAAAGCCGCCGGCCCTCCAAAAGGAAACACGCCGCGGCAGATATGTGAACCAAAGCCCACTTAAACCGAAATCCCGGCCGATGGACCGGGCTTCGTTCATTGGACTGTTCTTGGCAGTCCCGGCCCGCTTACCATGCTTTGTTCTGAGCGCAAAGCCCAAAAAACACCGCGTTGCCGGTCTCTCCAGCATTTTCGACGGCCCGCGTGGAGCGGACCGCAATGTCAGATCATGGCCATGCCGCCATTGATATGCAAGGTCTGGCCCGTGACATAGCCGGCCTCGTTGGAGGCAAGATAGGTGACGGCGGCCGCGATGTCATCCCCGCTGCCCATCCGCTTCATCGGAACGGCGCCGAGGATCGCTTCTTTCTGCTTGTCGTTCAGCTTGTCGGTCATCGCGGTTTCGATGAATCCGGGGGCCACGCAGTTGACCGTGACGTTGCGCGGCGCGACTTCCTGCGCCAGCGATTTCGAAAAGCCGATCATGCCGGCCTTGGCGGCGCAATAGTTCGCCTGCCCCGGATTGCCGGTGACGCCGACGATCGAGGTGATGTTGATGACCCGGCCGAAACGGCGGCGCATCATCGGATGCATGATGGTGCGGGTCAGCACGAAGGCGGCGGTGAGGTTGACCTCCAGCACGCTTTCCCAGTCCGCGTCGCTCATGCGCACGAACAGGCCGTCCTTGGTGATCCCGGCATTGTTGACCAGGATGTCGATGCCCTCAAGCTCCGCCTCGGCCTTTTCGCCGAGCGCCTTGACGGCGGCGCGGTCGGAAAGATTGGCGGGAAACACATGGGTGCGCTCGCCAAGCTCGCCAGCCAGCGCCTCGAGCTTTTCCGCGCGGGTGCCGTGGAGTGCCACGGTCGCGCCCTGGGCGTGGAGCATGCGGGCGATCGCCTCGCCGATGCCGCCGCTGGCGCCGGTAACGAGCGCCTTTCGGCCAGTCAGATCCAACATGTCATAACCTCGTCAGATGTTTGCCCGCCAATCGCGGGCCGTTTCGGTTTCAGCCCTTGATCGCCTTCAGCGCCGCGTCGATATCGCCCGGCGCGTTGATCGCGACGCCGGAGAGCGAACGCTCGATGCGCCGCGCAAGACCGGTCAGCACCTTGCCGGCGCCAACTTCATAGAGCGTTTCGATTTCATTTGTCGCAAACCAGCTCACCGTCTCGCGCCAGCGTACCCGGCCGGTGACCTGCTCCACCAGCAGCTTCGTGATTTCATCCGGATCGGAAACGGGGGCGGCGCGGACATTGGCGATGACCGGCACCACCGGTTCGCCGCGACGGACTTCGGCCAGCGCCTCTTCCATCGCGTCGGCGGCCGGCGCCATCAGCGCGCAATGGAAGGGTGCGGAGACCGGCAACAGCAGCGCGCGCTTGGCGCCCTTCTCCGTCGCGATCCCGACCGCCTTTTCGACAGCGTCCTTGCTGCCGGAGATCACCACCTGGCCACCGCCATTGTCATTGGCAATCTGGCAGACGCCGGCGGACGAGGCTTGTTCGCACACCGCTTCAACATCCTCGAACTCAAGCCCGATGATCGCCGCCATCGCGCCCTTGCCGACGGGGACCGCGCGCTGCATGGCATTGCCGCGGATGCGCAACAGCCGGGCGGTATCGGCCAGCGAGAAGGTGCCGGCGGCGCAGAGCGCCGAATATTCCCCGAGCGAGTGGCCGGCGACATAGGATATGTCGTTCGCCAGATCGAGGCCTTCGGCCTCCAGCACCCTGACGGTGGCGAGCGAGACAGCCATCAGCGCCGGCTGGGCGTTGGCGGTGAGCTGGAGCTGGTCTTCCGGACCTTCCCAGATGATGGCGGAAAGTTTCTCGCCGAGCGCATCGTCGACTTCCTCGAACACCAGTCGGGCGGCGGTAAACTCATCCGCCAGCGCCTTGCCCATGCCGACGGTCTGGCTTCCCTGACCGGGAAAGGTGAATGCAACGCTCATCTCAATCAGCCTCTTTGCCGTGAAACCTCCCGCGCGTTCCTTATACTACCGGATCGCGTCGGTTTTCGTTCTCCAATTGACGTTTCGTTCGCCCAAGTCAAGGGCGCGCCACGATGCGCCGCGACAAGTCGGTAGCGAAAAAACCCCGCATGCGCTTGCACCCGCGGCGCTTCGCGCTAAAGTCGCGGCACTGATCACCCAAGTCGTTTCTCAAGGTATATTCATGAAAATCAAAAGTTTGGGCCGCACCGGCATCAGGGTTTCGCAAATCTGTCTCGGCACCATGACATGGGGCACGCAGAACACGCTGGAGGAAGCTTCCGCCCAGATGGACTATGCCGTGGAAAACGGCGTCAACTTCTTCGACACCGCCGAGATGTATCCGGTGACCCCGATCGGCCCGGAAACCTACGGCCGTACCGAGGAATTCATCGGCGCATGGCTGAGCGCGCGCAAGAAGCGCGATGATATCGTGCTCGCCAGCAAGGTGGCGGGTCCCGGTCGCCCCTGGGTGCGCAATGGCAGCCCGTTGACGCCGGAGGGCATCCGCACGGCGCTCGACGACAGCCTGAAGCGGCTGAAGACCGATTACATCGACCTCTACCAGGTGCACTGGCCGAACCGGAACCATTTCCATTTCCGCAATTCCTGGTCCTATTCCCCCTTCGGCCAGGACCGCCTTCAGGCCCGCGTCGATATCGCCGAGACGCTCGACACGCTGGACGATCTGGTGAAAGCCGGCAAGATCCGCGCGATCGGCCTTTCCAACGAGACCTGCTGGGGCGCGATGAAATATCTGGAACGCGCCGAGGCGAAGGACCGGGCGCGGATCGCGACCGTCCAGAACGAATACAATCTGCTCTACCGCCACCACGATCTCGACATGGCCGAACTTGCCTATCACGAGGATGTCGGCCTTCTGGCATTCTCGCCGCTCGCCGCCGGGCTTCTGACCGGCAAATACCGCAACGGAAAGCTGCCGGAAGGGTCGCGCGCGGCGGTCTCGTCTGCCGATCTCGGCGGTCGGCTGCAGGAGCATCAGGAACCGGCGGTCGATGCCTATTGCAAGCTCGCCGAAACCCACGGGCTGGACCCGGCGCAGATGGCGCTCGGCTTCGTGCTGTCGCGCCCCTTCGTGACCGCCGCCATCATCGGCGCGACCTCGATGGAGCAGCTCAAGACCAACATCGCCGCAGCAGACGTCGCCATGACCGACGACATTCTCGGCGATATCGCACGGGTGCACAGGACCTTCCCCGCGCCGATCTGAGAGAGGCCGCATAGCCCCCAAAACAATCTCCCCCCTTGAGGGCAGGGCTATCGCATATG
>NZ_DEPM01000151.1:0-2549 GCF_002358775.1 Martelella sp. UBA3392 | reverse complement strand
TTCCAGTCCTACGCGCTCTATCCGCATATGACCGTGCGCGACAATCTCGGCTTCGGCCTGAAGATCGCCGGCATGTCGCCGGAGGATATCAAGCCGCGCGTCGATGAGGCCGCCGGCATTCTCGGCCTCGAGCCGTTCATGGACCGGCTTCCGGCCAATCTTTCAGGCGGCCAGCGCCAGCGTGTCGCCATGGGCCGCGCCATCGTGCGCCATCCGGACGTGTTCCTGTTCGACGAGCCGCTGTCGAACCTTGATGCCAAGCTCAGGGGCCAGATGCGCGTCGAGATCAAGAAGCTGCATCAGCGGGTCAAGACCACGGTCATCTACGTCACCCACGACCAGGTCGAGGCGATGACGCTTGCCGACCGGATCGTGATCATGCGCGACGGCTATGTCGAGCAGGTCGGCACCCCGACCGAGGTGTTCGAACACCCGGCCAACACCTTCGTTGCCGGCTTCATCGGCTCGCCGCCGATGAACCAGCTCGACGCAATCGTCGAGGAGGGCGGCGCAAGGCTTTCCGACGGCACGCTGGTGCCGCTGCCGGCCGATATCGCGCCGAAGGTCGCAGCCGGCGCGAAGGTCGTGATCGGCTTCCGTCCGGATGCCTTCGCGCCGAAGGGCCATTCGCTGCATGCCGAGGACCGCTGGCTGGAAGTGAACCTGCCGGTGATGATCTCGGAGCCGCTGGGCACCGAGACCATCATCTACACCGAGCTTGGCGGCAAGGAAGTGCAGGCGAAGATGCTCGATCCGCGCCCGCTGACCGATGGCGAGAACCTGACCTTCACCCTCGATCTCGACCGTCTGCACGTCTTCGACGGGACAAGCGGCAAGAGCCTGAGGACCTGACATGGCGAAGATCGTCCGCGCCGAAATCGTGATGGTGGACCTGAAGCCGAAGGTCAAAAGGGTCGATGCGATCCAGTCCTTCGTCTCCCAGGAAACGCCGATCGTGCGCATCACCGATGCCGACGGCGTCACCGGCACGGGCTATTCCTACACCATCGGAACCGGTGGACCTTCCGTGATGGCGCTTCTGGAAAAGACGCTGCTGCCGGCGATCATCGGTCGCGAGGCCTATGACATCGAGCGCATCTGGCGCGACCTCACCTTCCTCACCCATGCGACCACGGTCGGCGCAATCACCGCGATCGCGCTTGCCGCGATCGACACTGCGCTTTGGGACCTGAAGGCGGTGAAGCTCGGCCTTCCCCTGCACAAGCTTGCCGGCGGTGCGCAGGCGGACATCCCGCTCTACACCACCGAGGGCGGCTGGCTGCATCTGGAAACAGAGGCTCTGGTCGAGGATGCGCTGAAGGCGAAGGCCGATGGCTTCTCGGGCTGCAAGCTGAAGGTCGGTCGTCCGTTGTCAGAGGATGCCGCCCGCATCGGCGCGGTGCGCGAGGCCGTCGGCCCGGCCTTCGAGATTTTCACCGATGCCAACCAGGCGTTCAACGTTGATGAGGCGGTGCGCCGCGCCGCCGTCTACCAGCGGCTCGATATCGGCTGGCTGGAGGAGCCGCTGCCGGCGGATGATATCGAAGGCCATGCCGTGCTTTCCCGCCACACATCGGTACCGGTCGCGGTCGGCGAAAGCCTTTATTCGGTCTCGCATTTCCGCGAATATCTGGAACGCCGCGCCGCATCGATCATTCAGGTCGATGTCGGCCGGATCGGCGGCATCACGCCGTGGCTCAAGGTCGCACATATGGCGGAGTGCTTCAACGTCTCGGTCGCGCCGCATTTCCTGATGGAGCTGCATGTGTCACTCTGTGCCGCGGTGCCGAATGCGCGTTGGGTCGAGTATATTCCGCAACTCGACGCGATCACGGTCCACGGCATGACCATCCGCGCCGGCCGCGCCGTCCCCTCCGACGAGCCCGGCCTCGGCATCGCCTGGGATTTCGAGGCGATCGCCCGCGTGGCGGTCGAAGGCTCGCAAAAGACAATTACATGAAGGATACGCCCATGACCGACCTCACCGGCAAGACCTGCCTCATCACCGCCGCCGCGCAAGGCATTGGCGCTGCCTCCGTCAAGGCTTTCGCCAAGGCCGGCGCCAAGGTGATCGCGACCGATATCAACGCCGGGAAGCTCGCCGAGCTGGAAGGTATCGCGGGCGTCACGACCCGTCTTCTGGACGTGCTGTCGGATGAGGCGGTTGCCAATGCCGCGTCTGAAATCGGCGCGGTCGATATCCTGTTCAATTGCGCCGGCGTCGTCCACAACGGCTCGGTGCTGGACATGAAGGACGGCGATCTCGACTTTGCCTACGATCTCAACGTCAAGGCCATGGTGCGTACGGTGCGGGCGTTCCTGCCGGGCATGATCGAGCGCGAATACGGCGTTATCATCAACATGTCCTCGGTCGCGTCGTCGCTGAAGGGCGTGCCGAACCGGTTCGCCTATTCGACCACCAAGGCCGCAGTTCTCGGCCTGACCAAGTCGATCGCCGCCGATTACGTAACGAAGGGCATCCGCTGCACCGCGATCTGCCCCGGCACGGTCGACAGCCCCTCGCTGCAGGACCGGCTGAAGGCGACCGG
>NZ_DEPM01000113.1:5151-15104 GCF_002358775.1 Martelella sp. UBA3392 | reverse complement strand
CGTCGTCAATTCTTTCACCCAGTTTGTGCCCGGTCACGTCCACCTGAAGGACCTCGGCCAGCTCGTGGCCCGCGAGATCGAAAGCGCGGGCGGCGTCGCCAAGGAATTCAACACCATCGCCGTCGATGACGGCATCGCCATGGGCCATGACGGCATGCTCTATTCGCTGCCCTCGCGCGAGGTCATCGCCGACAGCGTCGAATATATGGTCAACGCCCATTGCGCCGATGCCATGGTCTGCATTTCCAATTGTGACAAGATCACCCCCGGCATGCTGATGGCCTCGCTGCGCCTCAATATTCCGACGATCTTCGTTTCCGGCGGCCCGATGGAGGCCGGCAAGGTGGTGCTCAACGGCAAGGAACAGGCGCTCGATCTGGTCGATGCCATGGTCGCCGCCGCCGATGACAAATATTCCGATGCCGATGTCCAGGCGATCGAGCGTTCGGCCTGCCCGACCTGCGGCTCCTGCTCCGGCATGTTCACCGCCAATTCTATGAACTGTCTGACGGAAGCGCTTGGCCTGTCGCTGCCGGGCAATGGCTCGACGCTTGCCACCCATGCCGACCGCCGCCGCCTGTTCGTCGAGGCCGGCCACCAGATCGTCGATCTGGCGCGCCGCTACTATGAGCAGGACGATGAAAGCGCGCTGCCGCGCAATATCGCCAGCAAGGCCGCGTTTGAAAACGCGATGACGCTCGATATCGCGATGGGCGGCTCGACCAATACGGTGCTGCACATTCTCGCTGCCGCCTATGAGGCGGAGCTTGATTTCACCATGGACGATATCGACCGGCTGTCGCGGCATGTGCCGTGCCTTTGCAAGGTCGCTCCGGCCAAGAATGATGTTCATATGGAAGATGTCCACCGCGCCGGCGGCATCATGGCGATCCTTGGCGAGCTGGACCGGGCAGGGCTGATCAAGCGCGACAGCCCGACCGTTCATTCGGCGACGCTGGGCGACGCCATCGACCAATGGGATATCGTGCGCACCAATTCCGAAAGCGTGCGGAAATTCTTCATGGCGGCACCGGGCGGCGTGCCCTCGCAGCAGGCGTTCTCGCAGGAGCGCCGATGGGCCGAACTCGACCTCGACCGCGTTTCCGGCGCGATCCGCAGCGCCGAGCATCCGTTCTCCAAGGATGGCGGGCTTGCCGTGTTGAAGGGCAATATCGCGCTCAATGGCTGCATCGTGAAGACGGCCGGCGTTGACGAGAGCATCCTGAAATTCTCCGGTCCGGCGGTCGTCTATGAAAGCCAGGACGCGGCGGTGAAGGGCATTCTCTCCAACGAGGTCAAGGCCGGCGATGTTGTCGTCATCCGCTATGAAGGACCGAAGGGCGGGCCGGGCATGCAGGAAATGCTGTATCCGACCAGCTATCTGAAGTCGAAGGGCCTCGGCAAGGATTGCGCGCTGATCACCGATGGCCGGTTCTCGGGCGGCACCTCCGGTCTTTCGATCGGCCACGTCTCGCCGGAAGCCGCCCAGGGCGGCGCGATCGGCCTCGTCCGCAATGGCGACATGATCGATATCGACATTCCAGGCCGCACGATCAGCCTCAGGATCTCGCCCGCCGAACTCGAAGCGCGCCGCTCGGCACAGGACGAGAAGGGCTGGAAACCGGAGCATCCGCGTCGCCGCAAGGTGACGACCGCGCTCAAGGCCTACGCCGCCTTCGCCGCCAGCGCCGACAAGGGCGCGGTGCGCATCCTGCCGGAATAGGCGCGGCTTTCCCGCATCACATGCGGTGTCTGAAAACGGTTCGGGTCGTCCTGCAAGGGTCGACCCGAAACTTTGCGTGGTGGAGGCGAAAATGCTGCGGTTGTTCGTTGGTCTCGTGCTTTTCCTGTTGTCGGCGCTGGCACGTTCCGTCGAGGCGGCGCCGGTCTGTACGCTCGTGGTGAACGCAACATCCGGGGCGGCTCTGGTAGAGGAGGGGGATTGCCGATCGGAGGTCACGCCGGCTTCGACCTTCAAGGTGGCACTGGCGGTGATGGGTTTTGATGCCGGCGTGCTGCAGGATACCCATCACCCGGTCATGTCTTTTCGCGAAGGCGATCCCGACTGGGGCGGGGCGGCGTGGAAACAGGATACCGATCCCGAACGCTGGATCCGCTATTCCGTCGTCTGGTATTCGCAGCGCCTGACCCATAGTCTCGGGGCGGCGAGGCTTACCCGCTATGGCGAGGCGTTCGGCTATGGCAATGCCGATTTTTCCGGCGATCCGGGTTACGATAACGGGCTCGACCGTGCCTGGATTGCGTCATCGCTGAAGATTTCGCCATATCAGCAGGCAGTCTTTCTCCGCGGGCTGGCAACCGGAACCTTGCCGGCAAGTGATGAGGCGATGGCAAAGACGCGCAGTCTGCTCGAACAGAACACCGTGGATGGCTGGCTCATGCGCGGCAAGACCGGCGCGGCCTATCCCCGGCGCGCCGATCGCAGTTTCGACTACGACCACGGCTGGGGCTGGTATGTCGGCTGGGCCGAACGCGGCGATGACACGCTGGTGTTCGTGACGCTGACGCAGGCGGAGCAGCGCGGCAAGCAGTCGCCGGGGATCCGGACCCGGGAGGCTCTTTTGGAGCAATGGCCGACCTTGTCCAGGCGGGCGCTGAACGCGCCACGCTGATCCTTGGGGCGAGGGAAACGCGGATGCGCGCGCTTCCCTCGCGTCTATCCTCAGATCGGCTTGTCGATCCCGTCATAAAGCTTCTGCAACTGGTCGATGCGGGTATCATAGGCTTTTTCGATGCAGGCCACGTCCGTGCCGCAGGCTTCGCGCTCCGTCAGCCAGGCCTTCTGGTCGTCGGCCATGTTGCCGGACATGCCCATCGCGAACAGGCCCTTCAGCATGGTGTACATCGTCGCCATCTTCACATCGTCATCGTTGAGCGTGAGGTTGGAGCAGATGGTCTTTTCATTCGGCGTCAGGCCGGAGGCGCTGCAATCGAAGCTCGCGGCGGAGGCCGGCGTGGTCATCAGGGCCGCGCCGCCGACGATGGCAAGCGAAGCCGCAAGGGCGAGTGCTGTGGGGGTGTGTTTCATGGAATTACCTCCTTTTGGTTGCGGCCGGAGCCTGCTCTTGTCGCCCGGCGATTTTGTGGCGGGCGGTTGCGGCCAGACGATGACGGCAATCTTCCGCTCCAATCGTGAATGTGAAATGAATAGGCCCCCAAAACGCGCCTGATTTGTCGCATCTGCCGCTTTTTCACCCTATATCGGGCGATGATGGTGGTGCACCCTCCGGGTTCTCCGGATGAAATTCATGAAGAGACAGGTGACTGATGACGGCACACTTCACACGCATTTCCGCCGCGGCTCTTTTCGCCGGTATGGCCTTGACCATGCAGCCCGTGCTCGCTGCCGACAGAGTGGTTCCCGGCAGTGATGCCGAACTGCAATATTCTTACGCGCCGCTGGTGAAGCAGACCGCGCCGGCGGTGGTCAATGTCTATGCGGAGCGCATGGTGACGCGGCGCATGTCGCCGCTGTTTTCCGATCCGTTTTTCGGCCAGTTCTTCGGCCAGCAGATGCCCGGGCGTTCGGAAAAGCAGACCTCGCTCGGCTCCGGGGTGATCGTGGAGAAGAACGGCACGATCATCACCAACAACCACGTCATCGCCGGCGCTGACGATGTGCGGGTCGCGCTTGCCGACGGCCGCGAGTTTCCGTGCACCGTGCTGCTGAAGGACGACCGCTATGATCTGGCGGTGCTGAAGATCGATTCGGACGAGGATTTTCCGACAATCCCGATCGGGGATTCCGATGCGGTCGAGGTCGGCGACCTGTCGCTGGCCATCGGCAACCCCTTCGCCGTCGGCCAGACGGTCACCAGCGGCATCATTTCGGGGCTTGCGCGCAATTCCATCACCGACGGCGAATTCGGCTTCTTCCTGCAGACCGACGCGGCGATCAATCCGGGCAATTCGGGCGGCGCGCTGCTCGATATGCAGGGTGAGCTTATCGGCATCAACACTGCGATCTTCTCCAAGGGCGGCGGGTCGAACGGCATCGGCTTCGCCATTCCGGCGAACATGGTCAAGGTGTTCCTTGCCGCCGCCGATCGCGGGGATGAGCGGTTCCAGCGCCCCTATGTCGGCGCGACATTCGGCCCGGTCACCTCCGACATGGCCGAGGCGCTGGGCCTGAAGGCGGCGCGCGGGGCGATCATTTCGGCGGTGCGGGACGCAAGCCCCGCGGAAAAGGCCGGTCTTAGGCCCGGTTCCGTCATCACCGCGGTCAACGGTGTGCCGGTCGAACACCCCGACGCCCTGCTTTATCGCCTCACCGTGATCGGCATCGGCGAGAAGGCGGACCTCACGGTCGAGCGCGACGGCAAGGCCAGCCACGTCGCGCTGCCACTCGGCCTTGCGCCGGAGGACCCGCCGCGCGATACCCGCACGATTGACGGCAACAGCCCGTTTTCCGGCCTGACGGTGGAAAACATCTCGCCGCGCGTGGTCGAGGAGTTGCGCCTGCCCGACATATCTGATGGTGTCGTCGTCGCGGAGGTTGAAGCCGGCTCGCCCGCCGCCCGCATCGGCTTTGCCCGCGGGGATGTGATCGTCGCGGTCAACGGAACCGAGATCGACACGACCGGCACGCTGGAAGATCAGGCCGCCGCCAGTCCCGGCCTCTGGCGCCTTTCCATCAATCGCGGCGGCAGGATGATAAACCAGATCTTCAGATGAGCGACCTGTTTGCCCCCAAAGTTCCGGAAGATATCGAGCGCAAGCGGCCGCTGGCCGACCGGCTGCGGCCGAAGCACCTCGCCGAGGTCACCGGCCAGCCGCATCTGACCGGCCCAGATGGCGTGCTGACGCGGATGATCGCGTCCGGCTCGCTCGGCTCGATGATCTTCTGGGGGCCGCCGGGGACGGGCAAGACCACGGTCGCCCGGCTGCTGTCGGGCGAGGCGGGCCTTGCCTTCGAGCAGATTTCCGCGATCTTTTCCGGCGTCGCCGACCTCAAGAAGGTGTTCGAGGCCGCCCGCGCCCGGCGCATGAACGGGCGGCAGACCCTGCTGTTCGTGGACGAGATCCACCGTTTCAACCGCGCCCAGCAGGACAGTTTCCTGCCGGTCATGGAAGACGGCACGATCACCCTCGTCGGCGCCACCACCGAAAATCCGTCCTTCGAGCTCAACGCCGCTCTTCTGTCGCGGGCGAGGGTGCTGACCTTCCGCCCGCATGACGCCGAAAGCCTCGCCGAACTCGTCGCCCGCGCCGAGGAGGCCGAGGGCAAGAAGCTGCCGCTCGATGACGCCGCCCGCCAGACGCTGCTGATGATGGCCGATGGCGACGGACGGGCGATCCTGACGCTTTCGGAGGAGGTCTGGCGCGCCGCGCGCGAGGGCGAGATGCTCGATCCGCAAAGCCTGCTCAACATCGTCCAGCGCCGCGCGCCGATCTACGACAAGGGCCAGGATGGTCATTACAATCTGATTTCGGCCCTGCACAAGGCGGTGCGCGGCTCCGATCCCGATGCCGCGCTCTATTATCTCGCCCGCATGTTCGATGCCGGCGAGGACCCGTTGTTCCTTGGCCGCAGGCTGGTGCGGATGGCGAGCGAGGATATCGGCCTTGCCGATCCGCAGGCGCTCGTGATCGCCAATGCGGCCAAGGACGCCTATGATTTTCTGGGCTCGCCGGAGGGCGAACTGGCGCTGGCGGAGGCCTGCGTCTACCTCGCCACCGCGCCGAAATCGAATGGCGTCTACACCGCCTTCAAGGCGGCGATGCGGGCGGCGAAGGAAAACGGCTCGCTGCTGCCGCCCAAGCATATCCTGAACGCGCCGACCAAGCTGATGAAGTCGGAAGGCTATGGCGACGGCTATCGCTACGATCACGACCAGCCCGATGCCTTCTCCGGACAGGATTATTTTCCTACCGAAATGGGCCGCCAGAAATTCTACAACCCGCCCGACCGCGGCTTCGAACGCGAGATCAACAAGCGGCTGCAATGGTGGGACAAGCTGCGCAAGGAGCGCGGCGGCTGAGCCATCCGCCAGCCGCTCCATTCGCAGGGATCAGCAAAAAGCGCCAACGCCAGGGAACCCCCGTCTTCACTTCGCGTTTACCATGCAACACGAATGGAGAACTCGAAATGGAAAACCTGCCCTTACGCGTTCTTGCCTATGCCGTCATCGCGCTTTGCTGCGCCATGGTTGTCGGGATCATCCTCACGGTGCCGGTACTCTACGAGGCTAGGATATTCCTCCTGCCGGCAATGCTGCTGATCGCCTGGGTCTCCGGCCCGCTCCTGACCCATTATCTGGCTCCGCAGGAAGCCCCCCGTCTCCGCAAGCGGTAAGTCCCCCCGGCCGCGCGAAGCGAACGCCTGACCAGAAGGGAAGCTGGTCAGGCGTTCGTTCTTACGCTGACGGGTGAAGTGGAGGTGGAGAATCTCTTTTGTCTTGCCGGATTTCATCAACAGCTTTTCGAGAAAGCGCATCTACGTTAAGCAATAATTTTCTGCCAAGGATCAAGTGCTCCTCAGTGCAGAAAGCTGTGGAGTAGATTCTATCTTGTTTAAGGGCGTAAACTGCTAGGTGCTTTGGATAATTTGCATCACCTCGGACATGGTCACTTACAACTTTGAGTGTTGACATGGTGATCGTGGACGTCAGTGGAGTTTTGGTGTTCCATAGGTGAACGGAATGCAATTCGCCGTCGATGAGTGTAATAAAGTCTGGCTTAAACTCGAGGGAAAACGATAGTTCTTTCGGCGAGTATAAGATTGGTTTTCCAGGCAGGAGAATCAAGCCTAATCGTCTCTTCCACGCAACAAAGGCTTTCAGACCATCCAAAGTTGATCGGCGTTCTGCTGTTTTTCTAATGCTGTTAACGCTATCAGTGATAGCATTTTCATCAAGCGTGCCATCGGCTAGGGATTGAACTCTGTTTCTGAAGCTTCTGTGAAAGTCATAGCCACCGCTTGAGTCTTCGCGATAGCGTTCTTTAATGGTGCGGTATTGGGGGCGCTCGTTTTGGTGGAGTATCCGTAAAAACGCAGAAAAACCAAATTTTGGATTCGATGCCAACTTTCTCTCCTGTTCCCACGCCCCAACTGGGCAAATCACGAACAATAGACCAATGCAAGTCTATATTCATGATTTGTTCCTGCGGTATTTGCAAGAGCTAATTGACAGAAATCTGTGCTAATCCACAGAGGGGCAAGAATTCCAAATATACAGAAGACGTAGCTGACCAGCGATACCAGTCAGTTCACGGCTAAGCGCTTGGGGCCTTCTTGATCGGCGCCTGATAGGTGAAGCCCATGTCCCAGGGGAAATAGATCCAGGTGTCCTGGCTGACCTCGGTGACGAAAGTGTCGACCATGGGCACGCCCTGCGGTTTGGCGTAGAGGCAGGCGAAATGGGCCTTGGGCAGTATTTCGCGCACTTCGCGGGCGGTGTTGCCGGTATCGGTCAGGTCGTCGATAATCACGACGCCCTCGCCGCCATTCTTCTTTAATTCTTCGGAGATGCCCTTCAAGAGTAGGGTTTCGCCCTGATCGGTGTAATCGTGATAGCTTGCGATGCACACCGTTTCGATCAGGCGGATTTCCAGTTCGCGGGAGATGATCGCGGAGGGGACCAAGCCGCCGCGGGTGACGCAGACGATCGCGGTGAAGGTCTGTTCAAGTCCGGCAAGACGCCAGGCAAGCGCGCGGGCGTCTCGGTGGAACTGGTCCCACGAAACGGGGAAGGCTTTTTCGGGTAGGGACATGGCAGGCTCCGCAACAAACAATGCGGGCTAATAGCCGCATTCGCGGCGTTATTGCAAGGCCTGCGCCGTCATCACCGCGACATCAGCGTTGCCGCCGTCATCGAGCCGAGCAGGGTGCGGGTGACGCCGCCGAAAAGCAGCTCCCACAGCCTGGAATGGGTATAGGCGCCCATCACCAGCAGATCGACGGAATTGTCCGAAAGCCGGTTCTCGATGATCTCGCCGGCCTTGGCCTTGTCGGCATGCGCCGTGGTGGCGACGACATTGATGCCGTGGCGGGCGAGCGTTGCCGCGATCTCCGCGCCGGAAAGCCCGCTATCCTCATCCGCGCTCTCACGCGGATTGACCGAGAAGATTTCGACCTCATCCGCCTTTTTCAGGAAGGGCAGGGCGTCGAAAGTGGAGCGCGCGGCCTCGCGCGAGCCGTTCCAGGCAACCATCACCTTGGAGAACGGCTTGGCGGCCTTGGCCACATGCGGAACCATCAGCACCGGCCGGCCGCTTTCGAACAGGAAGTTCTCGAAATTGGTGCGGATATCGCCGGGCGCGTCGGAAGCAAGCTGCGGGGCTATGATCAGGTCGACGGCGCGCGCGCTGTCGACCACCGAGGGGCCGGCGAAGCCGGAGGCCGAGACGATGTTGCGCCAGTCGCAGGAAATGCCTTCTCTTTCGGTCCGGGTGCGGAAAATCTCGCCGATCTCCGCGCTGCGCTTTTCGGCGAGTTCCTGCATCGACTGAATGGAGATCGGATCCGGGATTTCCATCGGCGCGACGATCGGGGTCGGGGTGACGGCCTCGGCGTGGAGGCCGATCAGATGCGCATCGAAACTGCGCACGACCTCGAAGGTGAAATCGAGAAATCCGCCCTGTTGCGCGGGCGATTCCATCACCGCCAGAATGGTCTTGTAGCTCATCGAAATGCCTCCCGAATAGTGCTGTGATGTCTCACTGTAGCGTTGGTATCGCCGATTGCGAAGGGCAAAGCTTTGACCGGAGTCAAAATCATCCCTGAAGCGCTGCAATCATGGCCCGAATGTCGACCGCCGCCGCATCGACAAGCGCGCGTTCGCGGGCACGCACGACGAGCTGGGTGTTGAAGCCCTTGTCGGAAAAGCGCGGATAGGAGCCGATCGAGGTGTGCGGATGGGCCTTTTGGATCGCGGCAAGCGCTGTGCCGATATCACCCTCGCCGAAGGGGCAGTCGATCGCCTCCGAGATGATCGCGACGCCGCCCTTGAGCGTGGGGATGACATTGGCGAGCATCGCCTGGAACACCTGCGGCACGCCGGCCATGACATGGACATTGCCGATCACGAAGCCGGGGGCGGTGGAAACCGGGTTGTCGATCAGCGCCGCGCCTTCCGGCATGCGGGCCATGCGCTGGCGCGATTCGTTGAATTCGATCCCGCGCCGCGCATAGTTTTCCGCCAGCCGCTTCATCGCCTCGTCATTGTAGATGCACGGCAGGCCGAAGGCGGCGGAGACCGAGTCGGCGGTGATATCGTCATGGGTGCCGCCAATGCCGCCGGAGGTGAAGACATAGGTGTAGCGGCCCCTCAGCGCATTGACCGCCTCCACGATCGCCTCTTGGTCGTCGGCGACGATCCGGACTTCCTTCAGTTCGATCGCCGCCAGCGTCATGGCGTCCGCCAGACAGCCGATATTCTTGTCCTTGGTCCGTCCGGACAGAAGTTCGTCGCCGATGGCGAGCATGGCTGCGGTGGGCTGCTGGGTCATGTCGGTCTGGTCCGTGATATGCCGGGGAACTGATTTCTGGACCCTTCGGCTGTTTTGATCAAGCACGCATTTTCGCTGCCGGGCTCGAGACTGTGAACAGTGCGTCTATCGCCGGCTGTCTCGACAACGGCCTTGTCCGCGCCATATCAAGATGCAACACTTGAAACAGTGAAACCGGAGCAATCAAATGGCAAAAGTTCTCGTCCTCTACTATTCCGCCTATGGCCACATCGAAGCCATGGCCAAGGCCGTTGTCGAAGGGGCGAAAGCCGCCGGCGCGGACGTCACCCTGAAGCGCGTGCCCGAACTGGTGCCGGAAGAGGTTGCCAAGAACTCCGGCTTCAAGCTGGATCAGGAAGCGCCGATTGCCGATCCCAACGAACTGGCGGACTACGACGCCATCATCTTCGGCTGCGGCACGCGTTACGGCACGGTCGCCTCGCAGATGCGCAACTTCATCGACCAGACTGGCGGGGTGTGGG
>NZ_DEPM01000113.1:0-4838 GCF_002358775.1 Martelella sp. UBA3392 | reverse complement strand
GCGGGTTGTGGGCCCAGGGCAAGCTGGTTGGCAAGGTCGGCTCGGTATTCACCTCATCCGCGACCCAGCATGGCGGTCAGGAATCGACGATCCTCGGCTTCATTCCCACGCTGCTGCACCACGGCATGGTCGTCGTCGGCCTGCCTTATGCCTTTGCCGGCCAGATGGGCGTTGAGGAAGTCAAGGGCGGCTCGCCCTATGGCGCTTCGACGATCACTGATGGCGACGGCTCGCGCATGCCGTCCGAAACCGAACTTTCCGCCGCCCGCTACCAGGGCGAGCACGTGGCCAAGATCGCTGCCAAGACGGCTGCCTGATCGACCTTCCGGACTTTTGAGCGCGGCCTTCACGGGCCGCGCTTTTTTGTGCCCGTTTTTCCCCGCGAAATCCCGCCGCCGCCGCCGCCCTTACGATTCCGGTCATCGCGAACCGTATCGAAAGGCAGGCGTCATGCGCATCGAGAACCACAGAATTCCGGGCATCTGGCACAGGCAGTCATCCAATCTGGGCGCCGCGCGCGAAAAGCCGCCTGTCGTCATCGTGCTGCACTACACCACCGGCTGGAACGACAAGGCGAGCCGCGACTGGCTGATGGGCGAGGCGGGTGGCACGACCAATCGCGGCTCCAGCGCCCATGTCGTGGTCGACCGCGACGGCACGGCCTGGCAGATCGCCCCGTTCAACCGCACGGCCTGGCATGCGGGGCCATCGCGCTATGGCGAGTTGCAGGGCCTCAACAGCCACTCGGTCGGCATCGAATTCGTCAATGCCGGCTGGATGAAGCCGAACGGCCTTGGCGATTACATCGATGCCTATGGAAGGCGAATGAATGACCGCGCCCTGAAAAAGGCCGGCGGCTACATTCTGGCCCCGCATGCTCGCGTCGGCTCGGGTTCCTTCGCCTGGCCGCTCTACCCGGAAGCCCAGCTTGAGACCGGGCTGGAGATCGTCCAGGCGCTCATCGCCGCCTATCCGATCGCGGCGATCGTCAGCCATGAGGAGATCGACACCCGCGGCTGGAAGACAGATCCGGGACCGGCCTTCCCGATGGCCCGGTTTCAGGGGCTGATGGGCGAGGCCGCCGACCGCGAGGAGGCCTATGTCGTGACGGCGGGCCGCTTGAACCTGCGCGGCGGGCCCGGGACGGCTTTCGAGAAGATGGTCCCGCCCGGCATGCTGCTGCGCGGCACCCGGCTTCGGGTTCTGAAGCGCGAGGGCGACTGGGCCTTTGTCACGCCCGAACGGGCCGATGGCGAGGAGGGGGCCATTCGCGGCTGGGTGCATGGCGGCTATATCGCGCCGATGATCGCGGCCTGAGGGCCGGCAGCTTGTTGATAAACCTGTCCTCAAATTCGGCGTCATCCTCGTGCTTGAGACGAGGATCCAGGCAGCGCGGCAAGGCTACGCAATAGCTCTTATCAAATTCGATGGCTTAGATCGCACGGATGCTCGGATCAAGTCCGAGCATTGTGACCCCTGTGAGGAAGGTCAGGAAGGTATCAAACTGCACATTCAGGGGTTTGTCAGCAGTCTGGCGGCTTGAAAGGCTGGTATTCTTGCGTCTTTGGCTGAAGGCCTCTATATCAGCGGCAAAATATGGGATTCACATCCAACCTTGAACTGGACTGGCGGATCATGAACACACTCGGTTTTGACAAGAAGCCGCAGGACACCCGCGTTGTCGTGGCGATGTCCGGCGGCGTCGACAGCTCGGTCGTGGCCGGGCTGTTGCAGCGCGAGGGCTATGATGTCCTCGGCATCACGCTTCAGCTATACGACCACGGCGCGGCCGTGCATCGCGCGGGCTCGTGCTGCGCGGGACAGGATATCGATGATGCCCGCCGCGTCAGCGAGCGGCTCGGCATCCCGCATTACGTGCTGGATTACGAGGCGCGGTTTCGCGAAACGGTGATCAACCCGTTCGCCGAGGCCTATATCGCCGGCGAAACGCCGATCCCCTGCGTTGCCTGCAACCAGACGGTCAAGTTCGCCGACTTGTTGACGACGGCGCGCGAACTCGGCGCCGATGCGCTGGCCACAGGCCACTATATCCGCTCCGCGCCCAATCCGACCGCCGACAACCCGATGCGGCGCGCGCTTTACCGTCCGGTCGATGCCGAGCGCGACCAGAGCTATTTCCTGTTCGCGACCACGCAAGAACAGATCGACTTCCTGCGCTTTCCGCTGGGCGGCCTGCCGAAGGCGGAAACCCGCAAGCTTGCCGAGGAAATGGGCCTGATCGTCGCCGACAAGCCTGACAGCCAGGACATCTGTTTCGTGCCGCAGGGCAAGTATTCCGATGTCATCGCCAAGCTGAGGCCGAATGCCGAGCTTTCCGGCGAGATCGTCCATCTCGATGGCCGCGTGCTCGGCCGTCACGAGGGCATCGTCCGCTACACGATCGGTCAGCGCAAGGGGCTTGGCGTTGCTACCGGCGAGCCGCTCTACGTGGTCCATCTCGACGCCCGCTCGCGCCGCGTCGTCGTCGGCCCGCGCGAGGCGCTGGAAACGCGGCGGATCTATCTGCGCGACGTCAACTGGCTGGGCGATCGCCCGCTCGCCGACGAGGCCGCAGACGGTTTCGCGTGTTTCGCCAAGGTGCGCTCCACGCGCCCGCCGCTGCCGGTCATGCTGCGCGCCGATGAAAACGGCGTCTATGTCGACCTGCTGGAAGGCGAGGCTGGCATTGCGAACGGACAGGCCTGTGTGCTCTACGACGCGCCCGGCAACGAGGCCCGCGTTTTCGGCGGCGGCTTCATCGATCGTTCCGAACGTTCGGCGGAGGCCGAGGCGGCGCTGAAGAGCCTTATGGATGGGCTCGCGGCCTGATCGTCATCGCGTCCCGGTGGCGGCAGGCCGCGGGATCACGTGGCGATCGGCTCCTTCGCTTCCATGAACAGCTTCAGCGATTCCTGGTAGCCGAGGGTCAGGAGCTGGTCGACATAGGCGATCAGCCTGTCGGCCCAGTCGAAGCCCATATAGGCGGCGAGCCAGACCAGGAGCGCCGCGATGATCAGCGCGTAGATGAAGCTGCGCAGCACCATCAGCACGATGGCGAGCAGCACAAAGGCGATCAGCCCGTAGAAGATCGAGGGCGCCAGCGCCACGCCGTCCTGATGGGCGAGATAGCCCATATAAAGCGCGAAGATGATGCAGACCGCTGCACTCAGCCGGTCGCGGATCTTGCGGTGGGTATAGGACGCGCTTGCCATTCTCGATCTCCCTTGTGATGCGGGCGCTCAACGCTAGAGGAACGCGGATGCGGGGCACCGGTTCCCGATATCTCACGTTCAGTCATGATTGTCGATCAGGATAGCTCTGCAACCACACGGTTCAAGACCAGCATGCCTTCGGGCGTTGCCCGCAGCCTGTGGTTGCCGATGCGCTCGACAAGGCCGAGGTCGATCAGAAACGCCTCGCGCTCGGCATCGACCGGCCTTCCGGAAAGTGACGACCAGCGCGAAAGGTCGACGCCTTCCGTCACCCGCAGCCCCATCAGCAGCAGCTCGTCGGCCTGTTCCTCGCCGGTGAGCGCCGTCTGTTCGCTCATGCCGTGGCCGTTTTCCTCCACCATGGAGAGCCAGGTTTCCGGGTGGCGTTCGGCGGCTGTGGCAATCTTGCCGTCGGCGGTCGAAAGCCTGCCATGGGCGCCGGGGCCGATGCCGGCATAATCGCCGTAGCGCCAGTAGGTGAGGTTGTGCCGGCTTTCCGCGCCGGGACGGGCGTGGTTGGAGACCTCGTAGGCGGGCAGGCCGCGCGCTGCGGTTACGGTCTGCGTGATCTCGTAGAGTTCGGCGGCGTGATCCTCATCGGGCACGGTGAGCTTGCCGGCCTTGTGCAGCGCGTGGAAGGCCGTGCCTTCCTCGATCGTGAGCTGGTAGAGCGACAGGTGATCGGCGGCAAGATCGATAGCGCGGTTGAGTTCCGCCACCCAGTCGTCAATGGTCTGGCCGGGCCTTGCATAGATCAGGTCGAACGACATGCGCGGAAAGATCTCGCGCGCGAGCCCGATCGCGCCCAGCGCCTGTTCGACATTGTGCAGCCGCCCGAGGAACCGCAATTGCCGGTCGTCGAGCGCCTGCACGCCCATCGAGACGCGGTTGACGCCGGCGGCGCGATAGCCGCGAAAACGCGTCGCCTCGACGCTTGAGGGATTGGCCTCCAGCGTGATCTCGATCCCGTCCGGCACATGCCATGCCTTCGCCACCGCATCGAGAATGCCGCCGAGCGTCTCCGGCGCCATCAGCGATGGCGTGCCGCCGCCGATGAAGATGCTGGTGACGTCACGCGGGCCGGTAAGCGCGCGCATATGGTCGATCTCGCGGGCGAAGGCTTCCTGAAAGCGCGGCTGGTCGACCGGCTGGTGGCGGACATGGCTGTTGAAATCGCAATAGGGGCATTTGGCTGCGCAGAACGGCCAGTGCAGGTAGACGCCGAAGCCCGGTTCGCCATTGTCGCGGGCCATGGTTTGCGGTTCGCTCAGCGTGCCAGCCCCTTTTCCACGAACAGGCGGAACGCGCGGGCGCGGTGCGACAGCGCGCCGCCATCCTGCGGGCCACCATGGGTCTTCTCGTCGGTTTCCATTTCACCAAAGGTCCGGTCATGGCCGGCGGGCTTAAACACCGGGTCGTAGCCGTGGCCCTTGTCGCCGCGCGGCGGCCAGACCAGCGTACCCTCGACCTCTCCCCGGAAGGTCTCAGTATGGCCGTCCGGCCATGCCAAGCAAAGCACGCAGACGAAGCGGGCGGTGCGTTGCTCGGGCGTGGTCGCGCCCTTTTCGGCAAGCAGGTTTTCGACCTTCTCCATAGCCATGCCGAAATCGCGGCTGCCATCCGCCG
>NZ_DEPM01000190.1:26057-30015 GCF_002358775.1 Martelella sp. UBA3392 | reverse complement strand
CAGATTTCCCGAGCCACCTCTAACGACCTCAATCACCATCGGCTCACAAATGACCCTGGATGCATCCAACGCGTATTATTCCATCATCAACCTCAATGATGCCCCGGACAATCAGATGCTGGTTAGCACCGCCGGCACGGTAACCGGTGACGTCATGCTTGGCGGGGGACCGTCCTCCTTCACACTTTCCGGCGGCTCTTTGACTGGCAATATCTACGGCGATTACGACAGTATGCGCGGCAACTCGTACGATGTCACCTATCCGGGCGATGACAGTTTCACCTGGTCAGGCGGCACGTTCGAGGACGGATACTACGGCCAAGGCGGTAATGACAGTGTGGAAATTGGGATTTCCGGCACAACCGGTTTTGCCGCCACTTTCGACGGCGGCGATGGCACCGATACGTTGGCCTTCAAGAACGGCACCATTTATAACTTCGAAGGAACGAAGATCACCAACTTCGAAAAAGTGAGTTTTGAAGGTGGCATATATTATATGGCCTCCAATGGCGGGACGGCGCTCAGCCTCAATGGCTTCACTGACTCCACCGGCAATCATCCGTTTGGCGAGATCACCGTTGCGAGTGAGGGCAACTGGAAAATCACACCGCAAACGCTGAATGTCGCAACACGGATCGAGGCCAGCCTCACCGTAACGCCGAGAGGCACTTTCTCCATCCAGTCAGGCGATGTGGTCTTCAGCGGGCCGTTTGATAATTCCGGCGTCATTCTGATCGATCCGGTGGTAATCGGCAGCACTTTGACAACCGAAAGCAGCTATAATGGAAATGGCGGAGCCCTTTCGCTGAATGCTGACTTTTACCCGTCGGGCGTCAGCGACACTTTGATAACGGCAGGAAATGTTTCGGGCAGCACCACCATGCTGGTCGTCCCATTCAATCCGTCGAGTACGCCGCGCGTCTTCAATCTAGTTGCAGTCAATCCTGAAGCAGATATCGATCCGGAGGCCTTTCATCTCTTAAACGGATCTCTGGTGGTGTCGGCGCTCGCCTATACGCTGGAATACTTCCCGGATGGGCTCCTGGGCCCATCTGAACAGCTTCCGCCCGGTTTCATACTGACGCCTGCAGCACCCGCCAACGCAGCGGCCTTCCTCGATGACGAATTCATCCATCGGGCAACGATCAAGGAGCTGATCGACGCCGGTCTGACGCTTCAACCCTACGTCCCCCTTTACGAGGCCTATCAGTCCGTGCTCCTCGAAATGACCCGCCTGCCCTCGCTCAAGACGCGTTCCGGCGGGCGCTATGAGGGTGGCGCGGCGATTACCGCGGGGCCGGCGCTCGATGCCGTCTGGGGGCGCGTCGGCGGCGGGTTTGATCATTTCGATCCGCAATCCTCCACCACCGGCTATGACTACGACATGTCGAGCTTCGAGATGCAGGCCGGGCTCGACGGGCTGTTCCTCGACAGTGCGGCCGGCGCGCTTGTCGGCGGCTTCACCGCCCATTACCAGACCGGCGAGGCCAAGGTGCATTCGCGCTATGGCGACAGCAAGATCCATCCTGATGGCTACGGCTTTGGCGGCACGCTGACATGGTTCGGCACAAACGGTTTTTATACCGATGCCCAGGCCGCCCTCACCTGGTATTCGAGCGAGTTGAAGGCCGATGACCTGCCGCTTTCCCCTGACGACAGCGATGCCTTCGGCTACGCGCTGTCGCTGGAGGCCGGGCAGGCTTTCGGCATCGGCGACGGCGTTTCGCTGACCCCGCAGGCCCAGCTTTCCTTCGCCTCGGTCTCCGTCGACAGCTTCACCGGCGCTTATTCCGACGATGTCAACTTCGACGACGGCCAGAGCCTGCTCGGGCGCGTCGGTCTGTCAATCGAGAAGGAAAGCGCCTGGACCGACGTCAACGGCCAGGCGCGCGCAGCCAATATCTACGGCCTCGCCAATCTCTATTACGAGTTCCTCGGCAAGACCACGGCGACGGTCGCCGATGTGCTCGACTTCTCCTCGGAACCCGACGACTTCACCGGCGAGATCGGCTTTGGCGGATCGATCGACTGGCAGGCGGGCAAGCTCAGATACTCCGCCTTCGCAGAACTCACCGCCTCCACCGGGTTTTCCACCGGCTCATACGGCTATGGCGGCAATGTCGGGCTGAAGGTCAGGTGGTGAGGTTCGCCGCTTAGCACATGCCCGTACCGGTCACACGGACGCGAGCAATCTCCGCTCGCGTCCGTCCCTTCATTTCCTGTTGCACTCCGGTCCGTCAAACCGATTTTATTGCTGAACGGTCTTTACACCCCGGCGCGGCTGACGCATCCATGGCGCAAAGTCGCAGCCAGGAAAGAGGTCCGATGTCCCAGCACAAAGTCGCCATGCTCACCGCCGGGGGGCTTGCCCCCTGCCTTTCCTCCGCCGTTGGCGGGCTGATCGAGCGCTATTCGGACATCGCGCCCGACACCCAGATCATCGCCTATCGCTCCGGCTATGCCGGGCTTCTGACCGGCGACAGCATGCCGATCACCCCGAATATCCGCCAGCAGGCCCATCTGCTGCACAAGTTCGGCGGCTCGCCGATCGGCAATAGCCGGGTGAAGCTAACCAACCGCAAGGACTGCGAGAAGCGCGGCCTGGTGCCGGCCGGCGCCGATCCGCTGCAGGTCGCCGCCGAGCAGTTGACCAAGGACGGCATCACCATTCTCCACACGATCGGCGGCGACGACACCAATACGACTGCGGCCGATCTCGCCGCCTATCTCAAGACCAATGGCTACGACCTGACCGTGGTCGGCCTGCCGAAAACCGTCGACAACGACGTCAAGCCGATCCGCCAGACGCTCGGCGCATGGACCGCGGCCGAATACGGCGCGGCCTTCTTCGACAATATCTCGAACGAACAGAGCGCCGCGCCCCGCACGCTGATCATCCACGAGGTGATGGGGCGGAGCTGCGGCTGGCTGACGGCGGCGACCGCGCGCGCCTATCTCGACCGGATCAAATCGGCCGAGTTCGTCGACGGCATGCTGATGAACCGCGCAATGAAGATGATCGACGGCGTCTATCTGCCGGAAACCGCCTTCGATCTGGAAAAGGAAGCCGCGCGCCTGAAGGAGGTCATGGACCGCAACGGCACCGTCTCGCTGTTCGTTTCCGAAGGCGCCTGCCTCGAGGCGATCGTCGCCGAGCGCGAGGCATCGGGTGCAGCGGTCACCCGCGACGCCTTCGGCCATGTCAAGCTCGACACCATCAATGTCGGCGACTGGTTCGCCAAGCAGTTCGCCGCGCTGCTCGGCGCCGAGCGCGCCATGGTCCAAAAGTCCGGCTATTACGCCCGTTCCGCCCCGGCCAACAATGACGATCTGCGGCTGATCCACTCGATGGTCGACCTTGCCGTGGAAAGCGCGCTGGACGGCATTTCGGGCGTGACCGGCCACGATGTCGAACGCAGCGGACAATTGCGCACGATCGAATTCGACCGGATCAAGGGCGGCGGCAGCTTCGATATCGAAACGCCGTGGTTCATTGCCGCAATGGAGGAAATCGGTCAGGAAATCGCTCCCGCCGATTGACCTTTTCCGCCGCGAGGTTTTTTATGATCATTGCGGATGGAGGAATGCCTTTGAGTACCGGTATCGCGGCGGCATACGCCGCGCTCGTTTTCCTGCTCTTCTCTCTGCCTTCGGGTCGAATGCTGGATTTCGCCGACAGGCGCTATCAGCGCGGACTGAAGGCCCTGCCCGCGGTCGGCCTCGGCATCCTGCTCGCCCGCGCCGTGTTTTTCGGCATCGGCCTTGCGGCGACCATGGCATTTGTGCGCGTGATGCCGAGCGGCATGGCGCTTGCGCGGATCGTCGCCTGCGTGGTGATCGTCATCGCGGTGCTGAAAGGCTTTTCCGGCCTCAAACGCCCCTTCCCCGGCGCCGACAATGACAATATCGCAAAACCGCAGCCGTTGCGGAGCATCTGGCAGGGCATGCGCTGTCGCGA
>NZ_DEPM01000190.1:0-25678 GCF_002358775.1 Martelella sp. UBA3392 | reverse complement strand
TCGACCGCCAATCTCGAAACGGCGGAGATGCTCGCTGTCGCTCATCTGGCGGCGAGCGTTTCGGCACTTCTGCTCTACGCCGCCTTCGCGCGGCCGGTCCTTGCCCGGCTCAACCAGCGCCAGTATGCCGCCCGGCGCGAGCGCGTCGCCCGGCTGCTGCGGTCCGGCCTGCCGCGGGTCTCCGCCCGCTTCCGCAACAAGGACGCGGCCTGAAGCGCCTGGTTGTGGATCAGCAGCTTATCGTCATCAAAGCGTAGCACAACGGCGCTAGCCCTGCTCGAAGACGCGGCGCGTGAAAGCCCGCGCGCGACAGAGGGCGAAAACGATGAGTGCAGTCGAATACGGCAGAGGCAAAACCGGGCGGCTCAAATCGGCGCTGCTGCAACACAAGGCGTTCAGCCGGGAAGGCCTTTCGGAACGGCTGTTCGGCCTGCTGTTTTCCGGCCTCGTCTATCCGCAGATCTGGGAAGACCCGGATGTCGACATCGCAGCGATGGAACTCGGTCCGGGTCATCGCGTCGTCACGATCGGCTCGGGCGGCTGCAATGTGCTCGCCTATCTCAGCCGGGGCCCCGAACATATCGACGTGGTCGATCTCAATACCCACCACATCGCGCTCAACCGGCTGAAGCTCGCCGCCTTCCAGCACCTGCCCGATCATGCCGGCGTGCTTCGGCTATTCGGCAATGGCGAGAAGGGCAGCGCGCGCGACTACGAGACCCACATCGCGCCGCACCTCGATGCCGAAACGCGGTGCTACTGGGAAGGCCGCGACGGCCTTGGCCGCAAGCGCATTTCGGTGTTCGAGCGCAATATCTACCGCACCGGCCTGCTCGGCCAGTTCATCGGCGCCGGTCATCTGGTCGCCCGCCTTCACGGCGTCGATATCACCGAACTGACGCAGGCGCGATCCATGCGCGAACAGCGCCGATTCTTCGACGAGCGCATCGCGCCGCTGTTCGACAAGCCGCTGATCCGCTGGACGACGGCGCGGAAATCATCGCTGTTCGGCCTCGGCATTCCTCCGCGGCAATATGAGGAACTGGCGAAATCGAGCGAGACCGGCACGCTCGCCCCGGTGCTGCGGCAAAGGCTGGAAAAGCTCGCCTGCCAGTTTCCGCTCCACGAGAACTACTTCGCCTGGCAGGCCTTTGCCCGGCGTTATCCGGACGACGGCCCGATGCCGACCTATCTGCAGGCTGAGGCGTTCCCGGCCATCCGCGCCAATGCCGAGCGCGCAACGGTCCATCATGCGAACTTCACCGAACTGCTCGCCGGAAAGCCGGCCGAAAGCGTGGACCGCTATGTCCTGCTTGATGCGCAGGACTGGATGAACGACCAGCAGATCAACGCGCTGTGGAGCGAAATCACCCGGACCGCGCGAGACGGCGCGCGCGTCATCTTCCGCACCGCCGGCGAGAATAGCATCATCGAAGGCCGGCTCGGCGCGGAAATCGACGGGCAATGGACCTATCTCGCGCAGACTTCCAGGGAGCTCGGCATGCTCGACCGGTCGGCGATCTACGGCGGCTTCCACATCTACGAGAAAATGCGGAATGGCTGACGCCACGGCGCGCGACCACGCCGCGACCATGGACGCGATGTATCGCTATCAGCGACATGTCTACGACCTCACCCGGAAATACTATCTCTTCGGCCGCGACCGGCTGATCGCCGATCTCAATTGCGCGCCGCACGACAAGGTGCTGGAAATCGCCTGCGGAACCGGTCGCAATCTCGTCAGCATTGCAAAGCGCTACCCCGGCGCGAAGCTTTACGGTCTCGATATATCGGAGCAGATGCTGGTTTCCGCCCGCGCAAAATTCTCGAAGTCCGAAAACCCGCCGGCTTTCGTCGCCGCCGATGCCTGCGACTTCGCGCCGGCCACCTTTGGCGAGACCGGCTTCGATCGCATCGTCATATCCTATGCCCTGTCGATGATCCCCGACTGGCAGCAGGCTGTGAAGGTTGCAAGACGCGCCCTCAATCCGGGGGGCTCGCTCCACATCGTCGACTTCGGCCAGCAGGAGGGGTTGCCGGCCTGGTTTCGCGCAGGTCTCCAGGCCTGGCTCGCAAAATTTCACGTGACGCCGCGCGCCGATATGATTGCGGTGCTTGAGGCCGAGGCGATCGACGCCGAACTCCGGTTCGAAACCATCGGGCGAGGCTACGCCTGGCACGCCATCCTTCGCGCATAAGCAACAATTTCATGTTTTTAATGAAAGCTTAGGTGGTCTAGGTTAGCGTGCGAACCGATTTGACGGGTCCTATGCGGGCCGAAAGTTTCTGAGGAGACGTCCATGCTTTCAAAATCGATCCGGGCGGTTGTCGTTGCCGCCGGTCTGACATCACTTTTCGCCGGCCCCGTCGCCGCCCAGCAATGCGGCGGCGATTTCGGCAGCTTCCTGAGCGGGGTCAAGGCCGAGGCCGTGCAGCGCGGACTGTCGCCGCAGGCAGCCGACGCCGTTCTTTCGGGCGCCTCGGTTAACAAGACCGTTTTGAGCCGCGACCGCGCGCAAGGCGTCTTCAAGCAGACCTTCCTCGAATTTTCGCAGCGTACCGCCAGCAATGCGCGCCTGCAGACCGGCAAGAAGAAGATGCAGCAATATGCCAGCACCTTTGACCGCGCCCGGCGCGAATTCGGCGTGCCCGCCGGCGTGCTGACCGCCTTCTGGGCGATGGAGACCGATTTCGGCGCGGTTCAGGGCGATTTCAACACCCGCGACGCGCTGGTAACGCTTTCCTATGACTGCCGCCGTCCGGAAATCTTCCGTCCGCAGCTGATCGCGCTGATCGAGATGACACAGCACGGCGATTTCGATCCGGCGACCGAAACCGGTGCCTGGGCCGGCGAACTCGGCCAGGTGCAGATGCTGCCGGAAGATATCATCCGCTTCGGCGTCGATGGCGATGGCGATGGCCATGTGCGCGTCAAGAAGAGCTCCCCCGACGCGCTTCTGACCGCCGCGAACTATATCCGCAGCCTCGGCTGGCGTCCCGGCGAACCCTGGATCCAGGAAGTGGTGCTGCCGCAGAGCCTGCCCTGGGACAAGACCGGCTTCGGGGGCGGTCTGACCGCCGGCCAGTGGTTCAAGCTCGGCGTTCAGCCGCGCGACGGCAATACCCGCTTTGCAAACCTGCCCGCCGCCCTGCTGATGCCGCAGGGACGCTTCGGCCCCTCCTTCCTCGCCTACCCGAACTTCAACGTCTATCTGGAGTGGAACCAGTCGTTCATCTACACCACCTCGGTCGCCTTCTTCGCGACCCGGTTCGAGGGCGCGCAGGCCTACGACAAGGGCAATCCCGAGCAGGGTCTTTCCGATGGCCAGATGAAGCAGCTCCAGCAGATCCTGGCTTCCAAGGGCTATGATGTCGGCAAGATCGACGGCATTCTCGGCGCCGGCACCCGCGATGCGGTGCGCAACGTTCAGCTTCAGCTCGGCCAACCCGCCGATGGCTGGCCAACCCCTTCGCTGCTGAACGCGATCCGGTAGGCCGCGCGGCCTTACTGAAACAAGCCCATGAAAAAGCCGCTCCGGACATCCGGGGCGGCTTTGTTTTATTGACCAAGTGCACAGAGCACGCGCACATCTGGCTGGTCCGGGATCCTCCCCGCTATCAAGCTCTCCCTTTCAGGGGGAGATGATTGGCGGCTGAGACTGAGCCCGCTCCCGGTCAGTCGATATCCTCGACGCCTTCGCTGTTGCCCTCGATGCGATTGGCGAGCGCTGCCTCCATGAACGGCGTCAGCGCGCCGTCGAGAACGTCGGACGGCGACGTGCTTTCAACGCCGGTGCGCAGGTCCTTGACGAGCTGATAGGGCTGCAGCACGTAAGAACGGATCTGGTGGCCCCAGCCGATATCGGTCTTGGAGGCTGCTTCCTGGTTGGCCGCGTCCTCGCGCTTCTGCAGTTCCGCCTCGTAAAGGCGGGCGCGCAGCATGTCCCACGCCTTGGCGCGGTTCTTGTGCTGGGAGCGTTCCTGCTGGCACTGGACCACGATGCCGCTCGGAATATGGGTGATGCGCACCGCCGAGTCCGTGGTGTTGACGTGCTGCCCGCCGGCGCCGGACGAACGATAGGTATCGATCCGGCAATCGCTCTCGTTGATATCGATCTCGATCGAATCATCGACCACGGGATAGACCCAGACGGAAGAAAACGAGGTGTGTCGCCGCGCATTGCTGTCATAGGGTGAAATTCGCACCAGCCGATGCACGCCGGATTCCGTCTTCAGCCAGCCATAGGCATTGTGGCCCTTGACCTGGATGGTCGCGGACTTGATGCCGGCCTCTTCCCCGTCATGGACTTCCAGCACCTCGACCTTGTAGCCCTGCCGCTCGGCCCAGCGGGTATACATGCGCAAAAGCATGTTGGCCCAGTCCTGGCTTTCCGTGCCGCCCGCGCCCGAATGGACTTCGAGATAGGTGTCGTTGCCGTCGGCCTCGCCGGAAAGCATGGCCTCCACCTGGCGGCGCTCGACATCGGCGAGCATCTTGCGCAGGCCTTCCTCGGCGTCGCGAACGACGGCCTCGTCGCCCTCTTCCTCGCCAAGTTCGATCAGTTCGATATTGTCTGAAAGTTCGTCCTCGACCCGGCGGACGGCGGAAATGCCATCCTCCAGAAGCTGGCGCTCGCGCATCAGCTTCTGGGCCTCGGCAGCGTCATTCCAGATATTCGGGTCTTCAGCCTTGTTGTTCAGCCAGTCCAGCCGTTTGATTGCCTGATCCCAGTCAAAGATGCCTCCTCAGCAGGCCAACACCCTGCTTGATATCGTCGACAATGCCTTCGATTTCCGCGCGCATGATACTCTCTGTCGTTCCTGAAAATCCGTTTGGCCGGTGAATAAGCGGGCGGCGGGCGGATGTAAACCCCGCCGCCACCTCAATAGAGGCCGCTGGAGCCGGTCGAGATCGCCTTTTGCGCCTGCGGGGATTCGCGCAGGATCTGCTCGGGCGACTTGTAGCTGCTCATGTCAATCACGTCGAAGGCTTCCGCCGGGCCTGAGCCGGGCTTGAACGCCTCCATGATGACATTGGGGCCGGAGCCGGATGCGCGCATGCCGGTGGAGCGATTGACCGCGATATTGGTCATGCCTTCCGGCTCGATGAAGTTTTCCTTCGGCAGCGTCTTCAGCGCATTGGTCATGAATTCGTTGAAGATCGGCGCCGCAAGCCCGCCGCCCGTGCCATGACGGCCAAGCGTGGCCGGCTGGTCGAAGCCGATATAGAGGCCGGCCACGAGGTTGGGCGTGAAGCCGACGAACCAGGCATCCTTCTCGTCATTGGTGGTGCCGGTCTTGCCGGCGACCGGGCGGTCGAGCTTGACCGCGCTTGCCGCCGTTCCGCGCTGGACCACGCCCTCCATCATCGAGGTGATCTGGTAGGAGGTCATCGGGTCCAGCACCTGCTGGCGGGCGTCGATCAGGATAGGTTCGCCCTGGCCGCTCCAGACCGGCGCGTTGCAGTTTTCACATTCGCGCTCCTCATGCTTGAAGATGGTCTTGCCGTAGCGGTCCTGAATACGGTCGATCAGCGTCGGGTTGACCTGCTTGCCGCCATTGGCGATCACCGCATAGGCCGAGACCAGCCGCATCACCGTGGTCTCGCCGGAGCCGAGCGACATGGCGAGCACCGGGTCCATGTGGTCATAGATCCCGAACCGTTCGGCATAATCGGCGACCGTATCCATGCCGAGGTCGTTGGCGAGACGCACCGTCATCAGGTTCTTCGATTTCTCGATGCCGGTGCGCAGCGTCTGCGGACCGGAGAAGTCGCCGGAATAGTTCTGCGGCTTCCAGATCTCGCCGCCCGATTCGAACTCCACCGGCGCGTCCATGACCACGGAGGCCGGCGTATAGCCATTGTCGAGCGCGGCGGCGTAGACGAACGGCTTGAACGAGGAACCCGGCTGGCGCATCGCCTGGGTGGCGCGGTTGAACTGGCTCTTGGAGAAGGAGAAGCCACCGACCATGGCGAGCACGCGGCCCGTTTCCGGGTCCATGGCCACGAGGCCGCCCTGCACCTTCGGCACCTGGCGGAGGCGGTAATTATTGCCCTCGCCCGTCGGCTGAACGTAGACGACGTCGCCCGGCGACAGCACGCCTTCCGGGCTGGTGGCGTTCTTCTTGCCCTTTTCGAGGAAGCGATAGGCCCATTTCATGTCGGCGGCGGGGATGAAACCGGTATCGCGCGCATCGGCAACCCGGCCGGCGGCATCGAGCGGCGGACGCAGGCCGATCTCGGCGCCGTCGGCGCTGACGTTCAACACAACCGCGATCTGCCAGTCCCGCACGTCCCAGAGCGGCGTCATCTTCGCCAGCGCCGGGCCCCAGTCCTCGGCGGTCGAGATCTGGTCGATCGGGCCGCGATAACCGGCGGCCTCGTCATAGCGGATCAGCCCGTCACGCAGCGCCTGCTGCGCATAAAGCTGCATCTGCGGGTCGAGCGAGGTGCGCACCGACAGGCCGCCCTCGTAAAGCATCTCCTCGCCATACTCATCCTTCAGCTCGCGACGCACGGCCTCGGCGAAATACTCGTCGCCGACAACGGGCTGGTTCTGGTAGCCGGAAACCACGCCGAGCGGCTCGGCGCGGGCGAGATCGGCTTCCGCGGCGGTAATGTAGCCGTTTTCCTCCATCCGACTGATCACCCAGTTGCGGCGCTCGATCGCGGCATCGGGATGGCGGTAGGGATCGTAGTTGGCCGGACCCTTCAGAACAGCCGCGAGATAGGCGCTTTCGGCAATCGTCAGGTCGGAGACCGGCTTGTCGAAATAGGTCAGCGCCGCGTCGGCGATGCCGAAGGCGTTGCGGCCGTAATAGACCTCGTTCAGATAGAGTTCGAGGATCGTGTCCTTCGAATAGGCCTGTTCGATGCGGAAAGAGAGGATCGCCTCCTTGACCTTGCGCTCATAGGTCTGGTCCGAGGACAGAAGGAAGTTCTTGGCGACCTGCTGCGTGATGGTCGAGGCGCCGACGGGGCGACGGCCGGTGCCCATATTCTTCACGTTGGTGAACACAGCGCGGGCCAGGCCGACGACATCGATGCCGGGATGGGTGTAGAAATTCTTGTCTTCCGCCGAGAGGAAGGCGCCGCGCACCCGCATCGGAATGGCGTCGATCGGCAGGAACAGGCGCCGCTCATGGGCATATTCGGCCATCAGCTCGCCATTGCCGGCATAGACGCGGGTCGTCACCGGCGGGGTGTACTGCGCAAGCACCTCGTAGTCCGGAAGGTCCTTCGCCACATTGCCGAGATAGACCCCGATGCCGACCGCAACGACCAGGAAAAGCGCGCATGCGATGCCGAAGAGATATCCGATGAACTTGATCACAGTCACGTGTTTTTCATACCTTGTCCTGAACGCGTCGCCGGCGTCGCGGCCTTCGCCGCGCCCCGGATTTCCGGCAGGCTGTGTTGATGCTTTTCCGCATCGCCCTGCCTTCGCCGCCGTCGATTTATCGCAGATATCGCCCGCAGGCCCGAATTAAAATACCCGGCTATCCTTTTTACAATGAATGTGCGCTTTTTGCGACGACAGCTTTGATAAACCTTTCATTATCGCCCGAAGTCTAGGGCATGGCCGATACCATGGGGCTGCGATAGCGCGTCACCGCATCGACCAGCCTGTCGACAAGCTTGTCGCGCCAGACCGGGTCGAGCATGCGCTTCTCATCCTCGGGGTTGGACAGGAATCCGATCTCGAGCAGGATCGACGGGATATCCGGCGCTCTCAGAACCATGAAGCCCGCATAGCGGTGCGGATTGTTGATCAGGCTGATCTGGCCCTCGAACGCGGCCACGACCTGGTCCGCGAGCGAAATCGAAAAGCTCTGGGTCTCGCGCCGCGTCAGATCCAGCAGGATGTCGGTCACCTCCTCCGGCTCGACCGAGGCCTCGATCCCCATGATCTCGTTGGAAAGGTTTTCGCGCTCGGCGAGCGCCGCAGCCAGCCGGTCGGAGGCGCGGTCGGACAGGGTATAGACGGTCGCGCCCGAAATATCGGGCTGGTTGAGCGAATCGGCGTGCAGCGAAATGAACAGGTCCGCGCCATGCTGGCGGGCAAGCTCGACGCGCCTGGTGAGCGACAGATAGATGTCGGCGTCACGGGTCAGATAGGAATCATAGCCGGGCACGGCCTGAAGCTTTTGGGCAAAGGCGCGGGCGAAATCGAGCGTGATGTCCTTTTCCAGCGTTTGACTATCCTCGCCGATCGCGCCGGTGTCGACGCCGCCATGGCCGGCATCGATCGCAACCACGAAACTGTCGTCCTCCTCCGGCGCGGCAACATCCTGCCGGGCAAACGCCGCGGCAGGCGTTTCCTGCCGGCCGGCGAGAAGCTTCTCGAAGAGGGCGCTGTCGGCAATCGCCAGATCGATCACCAGACGGAAGCCGGCATCGCCTTCCTCGCGCACCTCCGCGAGCGTCATCTGGATCGGCTCGCGCGCCGAGAGCACGATGCGCGACTGGCCGGGACCGGTGACGCCGTAGCGGATGTCGCTGATCAGCCCGCGCGCCTCGACCGCGTCATCGGAAAAGCCGAAAGCCGTGGCGGGCAGCGTGATCACCACGCGCGCCGGGTCCTTGAGATAGTGATAGCTGAATTCGGGCTTGCGGTCGAAATCCACCACCAGCCGGGCACGCGCGTCATCGCCGACAAGCAGGGCGTTGTAGGCGATCAGCGGCGCGGCCGCTTCCTCGTCGGAAGCACGCGCCGAAACGGACGGCGAAAGCGCGCATGCCAAGGCGAGAACGACAAACAAAGGTCGAAGGACCAACATCGTCAATCGTGCAAAAACAAGGCTTTGCCGCCTTCCCCTCATGCCACCTCTCATAGGTCTTTCCGCGCGAGCCTGCTTTCGCCTCGAAGGCCTCCCGTTTAAGGCCAGAGGCATGGCAAAAACGTGACGCTTTGCGAAACATATCAGCCTTCGCCACAACCTTGCGTCGTAATAAAGCAGATTCGACAATTTCTCAAATATTACCGTGGATTGGATTTTTCTTGCTATTGCATCAACGAATACATACTAATGTGGCTCAGGTGGACATTTATGACGGGACAATTGCGCGCAAGGGCAGCCGGTCTTACCACGATTGGCGCCATATGAAGCGATTGAGCGTCCGCCGTCGTTCCACTCACCGGACAGTATATCTTGGCCGGCATACGCTACTCACAACAGCGTTGCGGCGTAAGGGTCAATGCTTCCCGGGCTTTCCCGGAAGCGATTTCATCGCCCCGAAATCGGGGTTAGGCAATGTTTGTTTCGACTGGCTATATATGAGAACGAAGCGTCAAATTCTTCCATCGGCCCGCGCCCCCTTCGTGGGCGCCGGACTGATTCGAGAAGTAGTCGCCCGCGTTTCGTTGCGACGGTCGGACATTATTTCATCCGGCGTTTCCGCTGGCGACCATTTCCGGACAAGGGCATCGACCCGTTCCGAAGCCGCCAGCCATGCGCGCCGAGGAGCTCATCTTAAATGGCAGATAAAATGCTTATCGACGCGTCTCACGAAGAAGAGACACGCGTCGTTGTCGTTCGCGGAAATCGTATAGAGGAGTTCGATTTCGAATCGCAGCACAAGAAACAGCTGCGCGGCAATATTTACCTTGCAAAGGTCACGCGGGTGGAGCCCTCTCTCCAGGCCGCCTTTGTCGATTATGGCGGCAACCGCCACGGCTTCCTCGCCTTCTCGGAAATTCATCCCGACTACTATCAGATTCCGCTCGCCGATCGTGAAGCGCTGCTGAGGGAAGTCTCCGACAGCGATGACGACGACGATACCGACAGCGCGCTGTCGCAGCCGTCGGAGGCCTCCGAAAAGGCCGCCGCCGAGGACGAAACCAAGCCGAAGCCGCGCACCCGCCGTGGCCGCGCCAAAACCTCCAAGGCCAAGACTGACGACGCCAAGGCCCAGGACGCAAAGTCAGAGGACGCAAAGGCCGAAGAAGCCAAGCCGCAGGACGCCAAACCGGACGAAAGCGCTGAACCCAAGGCGGAAGCGACCGCCGACAGCGACACCGCTGAAAAGGCCGATGCGGCGGAAGCCGAGGCCAAGACGGCGGACGCCGATGCGACAACCGCCGAGACCGACGACGAGGCCGCCAAGAAGCCGAAGCCGCGCCGTCGCCGCAAGCCCGCCGCCAAGAAGGAAGCCAAGGCCAGCGAGGAGGCCGAAAAGCCTGCGGATGCGGCCAATGAAGGCTCGTCCAATGACGCCGCCCCTGAAGACGGCCCGTCCGATGACGGCTCCTCCAACGACGACTCTTCCAAAGATGGCAAGGGCCCGACGCATATGGCGGCCGAGGTCGATGCCGACACGGTTTCCGAAGACGTGGACGATGACGACGACAGCGTCGAATCCGTCGGCGCCGAGGACGCCATGGAGGAAGTGCCGGAATACAACCACCGCAAGGCGCGCAAGCAGTATCGCATCCAGGAAGTCATCAAGCGCCGCCAGATCCTGCTGGTGCAGGTTGCCAAGGAAGAACGCGGCAACAAGGGCGCGGCTCTGACCACCTATCTGTCGCTCGCCGGCCGCTATTCGGTGCTGATGCCGAACACCGCGCGCGGCGGCGGCATTTCCCGCAAGATCACCAATCCGGCCGACCGCAAGCGCCTGAAGGATGTTGCCAAGGATCTCGAAGTGCCGCAGGGCATGGGCGTGATCCTGCGCACCGCCGGCGCCAACCGCACCAAAGCCGAGGTCAAGCGCGACTTCGAATATCTGATGCGGCTTTGGGAAAACGTGCGCACCAAGACGCTGACATCGACCGCGCCCTGCCTCGTCTATGAGGAAGGCAGCCTGATCAAGCGCTCGATCCGCGATCTCTACAACAAGGATATCAGCGAGATCATCGTCTCCGGCGAAAACGGCTATCGTGAAGCGAAAGACTTCATGAAGATGCTGATGCCGAGCCACGCCAAGGTGGTGCAGCGCTATCGCGACGTACATCCGATCTTCTCGCGCTCCGGCATCGAAGCCCAGCTCGACCGCATGCTGCAGCCGCAGGTGACGCTGAAATCCGGCGGCTACCTGATCATCAACCAGACCGAGGCGCTGGTCGCCGTCGACGTCAACTCCGGCCGCTCCACCCGCGAGCACTCGATCGAGGACACCGCGCTTCAGACGAACCTCGAGGCCGCGGAAGAAGTGGCGCGCCAGCTTCGCCTGCGTGACCTTGCCGGCCTGGTCGTCATCGACTTCATCGACATGGAAGAAAAGCGCAACAACCGCGCCGTCGAGAAGAAGCTGAAGGATTGCCTGAAACACGATCGCGCCCGCATCCAGGTCGGCCGCATCTCGCATTTCGGCCTTCTGGAAATGTCGCGCCAGCGCATCCGCGCCTCGGTGCTGGAATCCACGACCCAGGTCTGCAGCCATTGCGGCGGCACCGGCCACGTGCTTTCGCAGTCGTCCGTCGGGCTCCATGTGCTGCGCGGGGTCGAGGAATATCTGCTGAAGAACACCACGCACAACATCACCGTGCGGACCACGCCCGAGAACGCGCTCTACCTGCTCAACCAGAAGCGCAACACGATCGTGGACTACGAAGCCCGTTTCGGCGTCGAGATCATTATCAAGGCCGATGCGACGCTGACGACCAGCCATTTCGAGATCGATCGCGGCGAGCCCGTGGAGACGCCGGTCAAGATCGAGACGCTGCTCGACTTCCCTGACGAGCCGGAAGACGACATCGTCGAGGAGATCGACGAAACAGAAGATGACGACCAGCCCGAGGCAAGCAAGCCCGAGGCAAGCGCCGACGAGGACAATGGCCGCTCGCGCCGCAAGCGCCGCCGCCGCCGCGGCCGCAACGGCCAGCAGAACGACGAAGGCGACAACGAACAGACCGCTGAGGCGGGCGACGATGACAATCAGTCATCGGCCAGCGACGACGGCGACCAGGGTTCCGACAAGCCGCGCCGCAAGCGCCGCCGCGGCAAGCGTGGCGGACGTCGCAATCGCAGCGACGAGAACGCGCCGCAGACGGCCGAGGACAACAACGCCGATACGTCGGCCGAGAACCAGTCTGACGCCGAAGCGGATGATGCGGACAATCGCCAGCCGACTAAAGAGGTCGCTTCCGAAGCGGTAGCCTCCGAGACGGTCAGCGATGCACCGGCCGCAGAGGCCGATACTCCCGCCGATCAGCCGTCCGAAGTCACCGAGGACGAGGCCATGGCCGAGATCGAAGGCCGCAAGCCGCGCCGCCGCCGCAAGCCCAAGCGCGCCGAGAGCGAAGCGCCGGCTGAACAGGCAGACGCGGAAACGGCCAAGGAAGCCGTCGAGCAATCTCCTGCCGAGCCGGCCGGGGAAACCGAGGTCGAGGAAGATGCAACTGTCGAAGCCGTCGCGGATCTCGATGACGAGACGGCGGCTGCACCGGTCGCGGAAGACGTGGCTGCGGAGGACGCTCCCAAGCGCGCCAACCGCGCTTCCAACGTGACCCACTCCTCGCCCGTGGTCACCTCCGGCGGCTCGAAGGCCGAAAACGACGACGAGGAAGCCAAGCCGAAACGCGGCTGGTGGAACCGCCGCGGCTTCTTCTGAGCCGGTTGATATGAATGAACGAAAGGCCGCCGTTTGCGCAAAACGGCGGCCTCATTTTTCTGACCAAGGCGCGGCTTCCGAGTTTGCGATCCTCGCTCACTCCACCCACAGGGGTCATGCTCGGGCTTGACCCAAGCATCCATACTGCACAAGCCATTGATAAAATGGTATTTTAGTTCTGCGCGATCCGGCCTGGATCCTCGGGTCAAGCCCGAGGATGACACAGGATAGGCCGCCGGACTTGTAAAAACAAAGGCCGCCGTTCGCTTAAGACGGCGGCCCTTTCGTTTGTCTCATGGTCGGCAACGCGAAATTGACCGCAAAAGCCTATTGCGGAGTGGCCCCCCTCACCCCGGCAGCCAGTTGCCAATCCGCTCCACCGCCTCGGCAATCTCCGCCTCGGTGCCCGCGTAGGAGAGCCGCAGAAAACGCCCGCCATTTTCCGGATCGAAATCGACGCCGGGCGTGACCGCGACATTGGCCTCGTGCAGGATCTGCCGGGCGAAGGAGAGGCTGTCATTGGTGTAGCGCGAGACATCGACATAGGCGTAGAACGCGCCGTCCATCGGCGAGGCGACAGGAAGGCCGATCGCCGGCAGCGCGCGGGTCAGGAAATTGCGGTTGTTGCGGTAGATATCGCAATAGCCGTCGAGCTGCTTTCGCTCGGAAAGAGCCGCCTCCGCGGCAATCTGGGACAGGTCGGGCGCGCAGATGTAGATGTTCTGCGTCAATTGCTCGAACACCCGCACCAGTTTTTCCGGCAGCACCATCCAGCCGATCCGCCACCCGGTCATGCAGTAATATTTCGAGAAGGAATTGATCACCACCGCCTCGTCGGTGAAGGAAAGCGCGCTTGCCTCCTCGCCCGAAAACACCAGGCCGTGGTAGATCTCGTCGGAGATGAAGGCGGTGCCACGATCATGGCACCAGTCGGCAAGCCGCTTCAGCGCGGCGCGACCGGTGACCGTGCCGGTCGGGTTTGCCGGGCTTGCGAGCAGCACGCCGGCAAGCGTAACGCCGTGGGCCTTCTCCGCCGCCTCCAGCGCCTCGGGCGTCAGCGTGAAGTCGTGTTCGGCATTGGCGTCCACTTCGACCACCTTGAGGTCGAGCGCCTTGAGGATGTTGCGGTAGGCAGGGTAGCCGGGCCTTGCGATCGCGACAGCATCGCCGGCATCGAAAAGCGCCAGAAATGCGAGATTGAAGCCGGCCGACGACCCGGTGGTGACGGCGATGCGGGCCGGGTCGATTGCGATGCCCATGCGGGCGCGGTAATCCTCGGCAATCGCCGTCCGCAGGCTTTCTCGGCCAAAGGCGTCGGTATAGCCGAGATGGCCGTGCTCCAGCGCCGCGCGCGCCGCCGCGAGCGCCGCGTCGGGGGCCGGATGCGAGGGCTGACCGACGGCCATGGAGATCACCGGCCGGCCGGCCTTCTTCAGCCGGTTGGCCTCGGCCAGAACGTCCATGGCCAGGAATGAATCGATGTCGCTGCGCTTCGACGGCATGCCGTTTCCTCTTTCAGATGATCCGGTTCCGGGATGAACCAATAACCCCGCCCCCGCAATGCCGCAGCGCAAAAAAACGGGATTTTGATCGGATGGGCGGCAGAATTGATCCCGTCGCTATGGACAACGCCGCCATTTGCGCACAATTGGTTTTTAAGAGCGATCCGGGCCCGAAGCGCGCGGGGCCGCGCACAACCAAGGACTGTTTCGCATGTCGGCCCGGCCGGGCGAGACGATGATGCCTGAAGGGGAGAACATGTCTTCAAAGGGACTGACACTGGCGGTGACCGCTATTTTTGCGACGGCGATCGCATCGGCGGCGGCCACGACGGCAGCGATCTACCATTTCGCCCCGCAGAACACGGAAACGGCGGCGGCCGCGCCGGCACAGGCAGATTTCGGCGAGCGGGTTCATGATTATCTCATGAGCAACCCGGAGGTGCTGCTCGACGTGCAGGTGGCGCTGCAGCGCAAGCAGGCGGATGAGCAGCAGGCCCAGGCTTCCCAGGTGATCGCCCAGAATCAGGACAAGCTCTATCTGCCGGCCTATGACAGCGTGATGGGCAATCCGGACGGCGCGATCACCGTCGTCGAGTTCTTCGACTATAATTGCGGCTATTGCCGCCGCGCGCTTGACGATATGGACGCGATCATCGCCACCAATGACGATGTCCGCTTCGTGCTCAAGGAAATTCCCGTGCTCGGTCCGGAATCCGAAGCCACCCAGCGCATCTCCTACGCTTTCTTCAAGGCCGCGCCCGAGAAGTACGAGGAATTCCACCGCGCGCTGATGGGCTCCGGCTCGCGCGCGACCGAGGCGACCGCCCGCGCCGTGGCGGCCTCTCTCGGCGTCAACGATCAGGCGATCGACCAGGCCATGCAGGAATACCCGGCGGAAGAGGCTCTTCAGGAGCATTTCGGCCTTGCCGGCGCGCTCGGCGTCTCCGGCACCCCCTCCTATATTGTCGGCGATGTGATGCTGCCGGGCGCGGTCGGCGCCGACCGCCTGCAGCAGACCATCGACAATATCCGCGACTGCGGCAAGGGCGTGTGTTCTTGACTATTTTTGGCTGAACAAGCTTAACCACATCCCGGCAACGGTGTGTCTTGGGGCTTTTCCTGTAAGGCTTGAACGTCTATAGGAGAAGGCGAAACCGGAATTGATGCATGACACGCGCGATCTTCGTCCTCAACGGACCAAATCTCAATCTGCTGGGCCAGCGCGAGCCCGGCATTTACGGCGACATGTCGCTCGCAGCGATTGAGAATGAATGCCGCAAACTCGGCGAGGAACTCGGTTTTTCGATAGACTTCCTGCAGTCCAATCATGAGGGCGTGCTTGTCGACTGGCTTCACGAGGCCAATGAGAAGGCGGCCGGCGTCGCCATCAATCCCGGTGCCTACGGGCATACATCCATTGCGCTTCACGACGCGATCCGCGCCATTGCCGTGCCGGTCGTGGAGCTCCATATCTCCAACATTCATGCCCGCGAGGCGTTTCGCCACAAGAGCATGATATCGCCTGCGGTGAAGGGGGTTATCTGTGGCTTCGGACAAGATAGCTACCTTCTGGCGATACGCGCTCTCAAAACCCTCGCGGAATAACAAGAACAAAGGAAAACATCCCATGGCAGAACAGAAGAAGGCTGTTGACGCGAAGCTCGTGCGTGAACTGGCGGTCATCCTCAACGATACCGAACTGACGGAAATCGAGGTCGAGCAGGAGGGCATGCGCATCCGCGTCGCGCGTGAAGTCATGGCCGCTCCGCAGCAGATGATGCACTACGCCCCTGCCCCGTCCGCCGCTCCGGCTGCGCCAGTGCCTTCCGCTGCCGCAGAGCCGGCCGCCGCTGTTGCCGCGCCCAAGCATGATGATGCCGTCAAGGCGCCAATGGTCGGCACGGTCTATCTCGCGCCCGCGCCCGGCGCCCGCCCCTTCATCGAAGTCGGCGCCAACGTCAAGGAAGGCCAGACGCTGCTGATCATCGAAGCCATGAAGACGATGAACCAGATCCCCGCGCCCAAGAGCGGCAAGATTGTGCAAATCCTCGTCGATGACGCCCAGCCGGTCGAGTTCGACGAAGCGCTCGTCGTCATCGAATAACGGGTGGCAGAGCTCATGTTTTCCAAGATCCTGATCGCCAACCGAGGCGAAATCGCGCTTCGCGTCCTGCGCGCCTGCAAGGAGCTCGGCATCGCGACCGTTGCCGTGCACTCCACGGCCGACGCCGACGCCATGCATGTGCGCCTTGCCGACGAGAGCGTGTGCATCGGCCCGCCCTCCTCGCGCGAAAGCTATCTCAACATTCACCAGATCGTCGCCGCCTGCGAGATCACCGGCGCGGACGCCGTGCATCCGGGCTATGGCTTCCTCTCCGAGAACGCCAAGTTCGCCGAAATACTCGAGGCCCACGGCATCACCTTCATCGGCCCCACCAGCGAACATATCCGCATGATGGGCGACAAGATCACCGCGAAAACCACCGCGGAAGATCTCGGTATCCCGGTCGTTCCGGGCTCCGCCGGTTCTGTCGACACCGATGACGACGCCTTCCGCACGGCCGAAGAGATCGGCTATCCGGTGCTGATCAAGGCGACCGCCGGCGGCGGCGGGCGCGGCATGAAGCTCGCGCGCTCGAAGGACGACCTGATCGAGGCCTATCGCACCGCGCGCGGGGAAGCAGGCGCCGCTTTCGGCAATGATTCCGTCTACATGGAAAAATACCTCGACAAGCCGCGCCATATCGAAGTGCAGGTGTTTGGCGATGGCGAGGGCGATGCCGTCCATCTCGGCGAACGCGACTGCTCGCTGCAGCGCCGCCACCAGAAGGTCTGGGAAGAGGCCAATTCGCCGGCGCTCAACGTCGAGCAGCGCATGAAGATCGGCGAAATCTGCGCCGACGCCATGCGCAAGATGAAATATCGCGGCGCCGGCACGGTCGAGTTCCTCTATGAAAACGGCGAGTTCTACTTCATCGAGATGAACACCCGCCTGCAGGTCGAGCACCCGATCACCGAGGCCATTACCGGCATCGACCTCGTGCACGAGCAGATCCGGGTCGCCGCAGGCGCCGGGCTTTCGGTCAGCCAGAAGGACATCACCTTTTCCGGCCACGCGATCGAATGCCGCATCAATGCGGAAAACGCCGCGACCTTCCGGCCGTCGCCGGGCACGATCACGCATTTTCATGCGCCGGGCGGGCTTGGCGTGCGCATCGATTCCGGCGTCTATCAGGGCTACAAGATCCCGCCCTATTACGACAGTCTGATCGGCAAGCTGATCGTTCACGGCCGCACCCGCGTGGAATGCATGATGCGGCTGAAGCGGGCGCTCGATGAGTTCGTCGTCGACGGGATCGACACGACGCTGCCGCTTTTTCAGGATTTGATCGCAAACCAGGATATCGCCAACGGCGATTATGATATCCACTGGCTGGAACACTATCTGGAAAACAAGCCGAAGTAGCTCATGGAAAGAGGCAGCGCAAAAGGCAGCGGCATAACCCCGGAACTGCTTTTGAATGCTTACAGCATCGGCCTCTTCCCCATGTCCGAATCGGCCGAGGATACCGAGCTGTTCTGGGTCGAGCCGGAAGTCCGCGGGATTATCCCGCTGGATGGCCTGCATATTTCGCACAGCCTGCGCAAGCAATTGCGCAGGTCCCCTTACGAAATCCGCTTCAACCATGATTTCGACAGCGTGATGGCGGCCTGCGCCATGCCCGCGCCGGATCGCCCGCAAACCTGGATCAACGCCGAAATCCGCTCGCTCTACAACGCGCTGCACCGCATGGGCCACGCCCATTCCGTGGAGGCTTACGAGGACGGCGAACTGGTCGGCGGGCTTTACGGCGTATCGCTGAGGGCCGCGTTTTTCGGCGAGAGCATGTTCTCGCGCCGGCCGAACGCCTCGAAAATTTGCCTCGTGCATCTGGTCGAGCGGCTCAGGGCCAACCGGTTCCAGCTCCTCGACACGCAGTTCACCACCGATCATCTGAAGACGATGGGCGCGATCGATATCTCAAAGGATCTGTACATGACGCTTCTGAACGCGGCGCTTGTGTGGCCGGATCAGCCATTCCCGTGAGGCGCATTCAGGGCGCGGGCACGTCTGCGCTCGCCACGCAATCCGTCAGCCAGACGTCATAGATCGGGTCTTCCACGGCGTTGAGCGCCGGCGAATCGGCGAACATCCAGCCCGAGAAGATGCGGCTGACATCGTTCTGCAGCGACACCTTGTCGACCTGCACGAAGGCATCGATACGCTGCTCCTCGGTATCGTCTCGCGAATAGCAGACCCGCGGCGTCACCTGCAGGCGGCCAAACTGCACGGTCTCGCCGACATAGGCGTCGAAGGTGTAGGTGCGGCCGGTAATCTTGTCGATGCCGCCGAACACGGCGACCGGGTTTTCAACGCGGGCGGCAAGTGCGGGCGTCGCCGCCGCGAGCGCTGCCGCGACGAGGCCGAATGTCGCGGCCGTCTTTCCAAAACCCGATTGACGCATCATTCATCCTTCTCATGCAGAAAACGCGGCAGATGCCGCGCTTGTCTCATTCTCAATGTCGCACAGCACCCGATTCGATACCGTCCAAATGCGGCAGAAACGTAGTCAGCCGCCCGGCGTCCAGGCGTCGTAGTCGCCGGTGACGCGGTCGCGCTCGCCCTGAACGGCAAGCGAGCCCTTGGGGCGATAGGCGTAGGCCGTGCCGGTCTGGTTGGGATTATGCGGCTTTTCCCATTCGCGCGGCTTGTAGCCCTGCTCCGTCGGCGGCGTATCGATGCGGTGGTGCATCCAGCCGTGCCAGCCGGGCGGAATCGAGGAGGCATCGGCATAGCCCTTGTAGATCACCCAGCGGCGCTTCAGGCCATAGGTGGACATGCCGCCTTCATAATAGATGTTGCCGAACTCGTCCTCGCCGACCTTCTTGCCGAAGCGGCGCGTGAACACATCCGTACCGATGGTCGATCCGTTCCACCAGGTGAACATCTTGGTCAGAAAGCCAGCCATTTTCTTTCCTTCGTCCGGCCGTGCGGCCCGTTTGCATTGTCAGGCGCGTCGGGTTTTCGAAAAACCGGCAACCACTTTTTCGCCCGACGCTCTCATCCGTGTATGGCGCTTCAGGCCGCTCTTGTCCAGAGCGACGAGACGTCTCAGGCGCCGTGAAGCTTCATTTTGAAACCGAGATGCGACTGGCGAAAACCGAGCCGCTCATAGAAGCGGTGCGCGTCTTCTCGCGCCGCGTTGGACATCAGCTGCACCAGACGACAGCCCTCGATCCGGGCCTCGTCGATCGCGGTTTCGATCATCCTCGCCCCGATGCCGCGCCCGCGCCAATCGGGATGGGTCTGCACCGCCTCGATCGTCAGCGACGCGCCGCCCCTGCCCGTCAGCGTGCGGATATAGGTGGTCTGGAACGTGCCGACGATGATATCGTCAAGCTCCGCCACATAAAGCGTGTTGCTGGCCGAGGCCTTGATTGCCTCGAAGGCGTCGCGGTAATCGTCATAGGCTTCATCCGAGGTGGTGTCACCATGGCCGCCGAGCGTGTCGGCGGCGAAGATCGAGATCAGCACCGGCAGGTCGTCAAGCCGCGCCTCGCGAATGACGAGATTTTCCAGATCAGCCGTCCGTTCAGACATTGGCAAGGTCCTTTTCCATGCGGATGGCCGGGATGCCGGAATTGGGCGCGCCGCATTCATTGTGGCGTCCGACCTCGCGCATGCCATGCGCCTCGTAAAAGCGGATCGCCGGCGCGTTCTGCGGAACCACCTCCAGCGCAAGCCGCTTCGCATTCGGAAAGCAGGTTTCGATCTCGGCAAAAAGCTGCTCGCCGATGCCCTGGCGCTGAAACCCGGGCAGCACGTAAAGCTGGCTGAGATTGACGATCTCGGCATTATCCTTGTCGGGTGCCGCAAAGGCCATGCCGCCGATCATGGTGCCGCTGTCGGCAACCAGGAACTCGCCATGCGGCCGGCGCAGCCGACGCAGCATCGCCTCGGGAGACAACCAGCTATTGACGATCGTCTCGACCTTTTCGGGCCCGAGAATCTCGTCATAGGTGACATGCCAGGTCTCGGCCAGCAGGCTGCACACCGCCGGAATATCCGCCTCCATTGCCGTGCGGACAAAGAACATCGGCTTACTCCGTGACGCCCAGCTTTTCCTTGACCAGCGCCTGCACGGCCTGCGGATTAGCCTTGCCCTGCGAGGCCTTCATCACCTGGCCGACAAACCAGCCGGCAAGCGAGGGCTTGGCCTTCACCTTTTCGGCCTGTTCCGGGTTGGCAGCGATGATCTCGTCGACGATCTTCTCGATCGCACCGGTATCCGTCACCTGCTTCATGCCGCGCTCTTCAACGATCTGCTTCGGGTCGCCGCCCTCGTTCCAGACGATCTCGAACAGGTCCTTGGCGATCTTGCCGGAAATCACGCCTTCCTTCAGCAGGTCGAGAATGGCGCCGAGCTGTTCGGGCGAGACCGGAGTCTCGTCAATGCCCTTGCTCGCCTTGTTGAGCGCGCCGAGCAGATCGTTGATCACCCAGTTCGCCGCGGCCTTGGCGTCACGGCCCTCGGCCAGCTTCTCGTAATAGTCGGACACCGCCTTGTCGGAGACCAGAACGGAGGCGTCATAGACCGACAGGCCGAGCTTTTCGACGAAACGGGCCTTCTTGTCATCGGGCAATTCCGGCAGGTCCTTCGCCAGTTCCGCGATGAAGGCATCGTCGAATTCGAGCGGCAGCAGGTCCGGGTCGGGGAAATAGCGGTAGTCATGCGCGTCTTCCTTGGAGCGCATCGAGCGGGTCTCGCCCTTGACCGGATCGAACAGGCGTGTCTCCTGATCGATCGCGCCGCCGTCCTCCAGAATGTCGATCTGACGGCGGGCCTCGCTCTCGATCGCCTGGCCGACGAAGCGGATCGAGTTGACGTTCTTGATCTCGCAGCGCGTACCGAATTCACCGCCCGGCTTGCGCACGGAGACGTTCACATCGGCGCGCAACGAACCCTCGTCCATATTGCCGTCGCAGGTGCCGAGATAGCGCACGATGGTGCGTAGCTTGGTGACATAGGCCTTGGCCTCGTCGGCCGAGCGCAGGTCCGGCTTGGAGACGATCTCCATCAGCGCCACGCCCGAACGGTTCAGGTCGACGAAGGAGAACGAGGGATGCTGGTCATGCATCAGCTTGCCGGCGTCCTGCTCCAGATGCAGGCGCTCGATGCCTATCTCGATATCCTCGAAATTGCCTTGTTTGTCCGGCCCGAGCGAGATCGTGATCGTGCCCTCGCCGACGATCGGGTCCTTGTACTGGGAAATCTGGTAGCCCTGCGGCAGGTCGGGATAGAAATAGTTCTTGCGGTCGAAGATCGAGCGCTTGTTGATCTTGGCCTTGAGGCCGAGACCGGTGCGCACGGCCTGTTTCACGCATTCCTCGTTGATGACGGGCAGCATGCCGGGCATGGCCGCATCCACCAGCGAGACATTGGCGTTGGGCGCCTTGCCGAATGTGGTGGACGAGCCGGAGAACAGCTTCGCATTGCTGGTGACCTGCGCATGCACCTCAAGACCGATAATGACTTCCCAATCACCGGTGGCGCCGGGGATCAGGCGTTTGGGATCGGGCGTGCGGGTATCGACAATGGTCATGGTCAGCTCATCGTTCATTCACGGGATATCGTTGGTGAGGTAGAGCAAAGTGGTGCAAGACGCAAGCGATTGGGTGGGCCGCAGCCCTTCAAAACCTTGACCTTCGGCCGCGGTGAGATTATCTCGTGTCGGTCAACACGGAGTGTTTATGTCTAACCGTCAGGAATCCCGGTAAGGGCCCTGCCCGCTCTGCCCCTTCGGGCATGATGCGCGCAGCGGTCGAAAACGAGGAGCCCCGCAAGGCAAGTGCCTGCGGGAAACGTTTTCACGCGCCCTCAAGGCGCTCATCCGGAATTGACGACCATGGACATCTCGCGCGATGAACAGCGCATTCTACACCTGCTCGCCCAGGGCGGCAGGATCGAACTCATCAAAACCGAAAACCGGAAGATCGAGCGGGTCGACTGCTACACCCGCGAGGGCTGGCGCTATGCCGGCCTCGATCTGACCCTGTTCCGCAAGCTGAAGGCCAAGCGGGCGATCCGCTCGCGCGGCGGCAGGCCCTACCAGATCACCGCAAGGGGACTGGAACTGGTGCGCAGCCAGCCGGACAACCGGTAAACAAGGGGCGCGGCGCTTCAATGCCGCCGCGCCTTTGCACCCGTAGAACGTGGTCTGCGTCAACCTGCCGCGCCCCCCGAGCTCTTACACGTCATAAAATCTCTTCAACTTATACGCTAACGCGCGTATCACAACTTAGAGGAGATACCCAATGAAACTAAAACCAGTTGCCATTGCCGCGCTCAGTCTCGCGGTGACGTTTTCGCCGGTGGTCAACAGCCCCGTATTTGCCCAGACCCAGGTCGAGGCCAAAAGCCCGCTGACCGAGGAACAGGCCAAAGCCATCGTCTATTCGATCTATGTCATGGCCTATCCGATGGTGCTGATGGATCTCAGCACGGCAATCTCCACCAATGTCGCCGAGCCGGGGGGCGTGAGTGCGCCGATCAACCAGTTCGCCAATCTGTCGGCCTTTCCCGATGCCTCCTTCGATACCGTCGTCCGGCCCAATGCCAACACGCTCTATTCCTCGCTTACCTATGATGTTTCGAAGGAGCCGCTGATCGTTTCGGTCCCGGCCTCGAAGGGGCGTTACTACCTCTTCCAGATGATGGACGAATGGACCGAGGTCTATGCCTCCCCCGGAAGCCGGACCACTGGCGATGACGCCTATGCTTTCGCGATCGTCGGTCCCGGCTGGCAGGGAACACTGCCGGACGGCGTCAGGGCGTATCAGAGCCCGACGGCCAATGGCTGGATGCTCGGACGCATCGAAACCAGGGGGAAGGACGATTACGACGCCGTCCATGCCTTCCAGAAAGACCTGAAGTCCGTGCCGCTCAGCGCCTGGGGCACCGACTATGTTGCGCCGAAGGGCACGGTCAACGCCGCGCAGGACATGACCTCCCCGGTCACCCAGATCGAAAAACTCGACGGCGCGGCCTTCTTTCAGCGCTTCGCCGAACTGATGAAGAAAAACCCGCCCCACGCCAATGATGAATCCGCCGTCGACCTGATGCGCCAGATCGGGCTGGTGCCCGGTGAAAGCTACAACCCGTCGAAACAGCCGCAGGTGGTTCAGGACGCCGTTGCGTCGGCGCCCGCCAAGGTTCTGCCCTTCATCCAGAACACCTGGGTGAAGTCCGGCGAACTCGTCAACGGCTGGCGGATCAATCTGACCGGGATCGGCAGCTACGGCTCCGACTACATGCATCGCGCAGGCGTCGCCTTTGGCGGGCTCGGCGCCAACAAGCCGGTCGATGCGGTCTACCCCAGCGCCTTCGTGGACGCCGATGGCAATCCGTTCGACAGTTCCAACAACTATGTCCTGCATTTTGACAAGGGAGAGACCCCGCCGGCGCGCGCCTTCTGGTCGGTCACGCTCTACAATCAGGATCAGTTCTTCGCGAAGAACCCGATCGACCGCTACACGCTCGGCAGCAACGACCCGCTCAAGAAAAACCCCGACGGCTCGATCGATATCTACATCCAGCGCGAATCGCCCGGCAAGGACAAGGAAGCCAACTGGCTGCCAGCGCCCGAGAGCGGGCATTTCAGCCTGACAATGCGCCTCTACTGGCCGGAGCTCGCTGTGCTGAGCGGCGCGTGGAGCCCGCCGGCGGTCGAGCTTGCAAATAATTGAGTGCGACTAGAAAGGGCCACGCTTTTTCGAAAGGCGCGGCCCTTTCTTTACCCTGGAATGACTCGGGCGGGCGTCGCGATCAGGCCCCGGAAATCTCCGCCCGCAGCGCCGCGCACTCCTCCGCAAGGCTCCCCGTCGCAACCGGCTTTCCCGCACGCCGGTACCAATAGCCGGCATTGCCGTCATCGCCTTCGATCCGGTGGCAGAGCGCGTGGGCGGCATCAAACAGGCTTTCGCCCTCATGCCCCTGGCAAAGCTCATGGGTCTCCTCCCATGCTGAGCCCATCGTGAAGCCGGCAGCCGAAAGCTGCTCCAGCGCCTGATCGAGCGCGTTCAGCGCGGATGTCTGCATGATCCTCTCCTAGTCATGTAAAGGCGCGGTTCGGCCGCGCCCGTTGATTTCCTCCGGCGTCGCGAGCCGTTCGAACAGCGGCCGGCAGAGATGATAGCCCTGCACCAGCCCGGCCCCGAGACCCGTAAGAGTATCCAGTTCCGCCGCGGTCTCAACCCCCTCGCAGATCACCTCGACAGACATTTCGCCCGCCAAGGCCAGCATGTGACGAACAATCCTCTGGCGCGAGCGGCTGCTGTCGATGCCGCGCACCAGCGCCATATCCAGCTTCAGGATCGACGGCGTGACGTCGGCCAGGAGCGACAGTCCCGAATGGCCGGCGCCGAAATCATCGATCGCGGTGCTGAAGCCGAGTTCCTCATAGACCGTGAGGATCGCGTTAAGCCGATCGGTGTCGATCTGTTCGCCCTCGGTAAACTCGAAAATCAGCCGCTCGGCGGGCACTCCGCAGCGACGGCTGGCGGACAGGGTGAGCCGGATGCAGGCCCGCGGCTCATAGATCGCGCGCGGCATGAAGTTGATCGAGAGCCGCGCCCCTGTCTCCACAAGCCCGAGCTTGCCGGCCAGTTCGATCGCCTTGACGCGGCAGCGCTGGTCGAAGGCGTAGAGATTTTTCTGGTTCACCTTGCTCAGGACGGAGGCAGCCCCCTCGCCGGCAGTGCCGCGCACCAGCGCCTCATAGGCGAAAATCGAGCCGTCGCGGAGATCGATGATCGGCTGAAATGCCATGGAAAAGTCAAATGCCAGGGCCTCGCCATCTCGGCAGCCGATACAGGTTTCAGGCATTCATACTCTCTTCGGTTGACGCGTTCGCGGATAGTTTTTCGTCAATGTAGAGCACTTTCGACACAAAAAAAGCCCGGCCTCCAAAGGAAACCGGGCTGTTTTTTCGGCAACTGCCGTTACTCGACCGCGAATTCCAGCGGCTTCGCCTGCTTGATCGCCGGGTTGGCCAGCAGCTTGTCGAGGACTTCCTGCTTCGGCTCCTCGTCAACGTAGAGCAGCGCGATCGCGTCACCGCCCTGGTTGTCGCGGCCGAGCTGGAAGTTGGCGATGTTGACGCCGGCATCGCCGAGCGTGGAGCCCATGAAGCCGATCATGCCGGGCACGTCGGTATTGGCGATGTAGATCATGTGGCGACCGACATCGGCATCCATGTTGATGCCCTTGATCTGGATGAAGCGCGGCTTGCCATCGGAAAACACCGTGCCGGCGACCGAGCGGGTCTGCTTCTCGGTGGTGATCGTCAGCTTGATATAACCGTCGTAAACGCCTGATTTATCACGCTTTGCTTCCTGCAGGATAATGCCCTTGTCCTTCACCATGATCGGCGCCGAGACCATGTTGACGTCGGCCACGACCGGGCGCAGCAGGCCGGCCAGCATCGCGCTGGTCAGCGCCGTGGTGTTCATGTCGGCAAAGATGCCATCATAGAGAACCTCGACCTGCTTGATCGGGCTTTCGGTCACCTGGCCGGCAAAGCC
>NZ_DEPM01000212.1:2272-41310 GCF_002358775.1 Martelella sp. UBA3392 | reverse complement strand
CGCTGCGTCAGGCCGGCTGGGCGCCGGAGGACGAGGCGGCGCGATCGCGCACCGGCGTGGTGATCGCAACCGGGGTCGGCGGCTTTCCGGCGATCACCGATGCGGTGAAGACGGTCGAGGCACGGGGACCGCGGCGGCTTTCCCCCTTCACCGTTCCTTCGTTCCTCCCGAACCTTGCGGCGGGGCATGTCGCGATTCGCTATGGCTTTCACGGACCGAGCGGATGCCCGGTCACCGCCTGCGCGGCCTCGGCGCAGGCGATCGGCGACGGCATGCGGATGATTGCCTTCAATGAGGCGGATGTCGTCGTCTGCGGCGGAACCGATGCCTGCGTCGATCCGGTTTCGATCGGCGGCTTCGGCGCGGCGCGCGCGCTGTCGACGCATTACAATGACGATCCAGCCGCTGCCTCGCGTCCGTTCGACAAGGGGCATGATGGCTTTGTGCTCTCGGAGGGGGCGGCGACCGTGGTGATCGAACGCCTCAGCCATGCCCGGGCGCGCGGCGCCGAGCCGCTGGCGGTCGTCGCCGGCTACGGCACCAGCACGGATGCCCATCACCTGACGGCCGGGCATCCGGAAGGCCGCTACGCCGCCGCGGCGATGCGTTCGGCGCTCGCCATGGCCAAACTCGACGCTGCCGAGATCGACTATATCAATGCCCACTCCACCTCCACCCCGGTGGGCGATGCTGCCGAGATCGCCGCTATCGGCAGCGTTTTCCCGGAGCGCGGCAAGGATCTCGCGGTCACGTCGACGAAATCGGCGACCGGGCATCTTCTCGGGGCGGCCGGCGCGATCGAGGCGGTCTTTTCTGTCATGGCATTGCGGTACGGGATCATTCCGCCCGGCCTTAACATCCATGACCCGGAGGCGGCCGCTGATCGATACGATCTGGCCCCGCTCGCCGCAAAGGAAAAGCCGATCCGGCATGTTCTCTCGAACGGCTTCGGTTTCGGCGGCGTCAATGCCGCACTGGTGTTTTCCAAATCGCCGTAGCGTCAGTCCTGAGCGTACCGGTCCGACCGCTGCCATGTCGTCGGAACCGGTTTCTGCATCATGATCAGCGGGAAGGGCAGGCCGTTGTCGTCGGTTTGCCGCCGCTTGATGCCGCAGAAGCCGTGGCGGCGGTAGAAGGAAAGCGCGCGGGTGTTGGCGGCATAGACTTCCAGCAGCAGGTGGCCCTTGAGGCGGAAGGCGTGGTCAAGCAGCGCGGAACCGATGCCGCCACCCTGGCAATCGGGCGAGACGAACAGTCCGCCGATGAAGCTGTCGATCAGGCCGATGAAGCCGACGGGCGTTGTGCCGTTGACCGCAACCCAGGTCTCGGTTTCCGGCAGGTATTTTTCCGACACGAGCTTCTTCTGCGCGGCAAGCAGTTCGGCCGGCAGAAAATCATGGGCGACGGATGAAGCCCGGTGCCAGATGTCGACAAGCGCGGCGTTGTCCTCCGCCCGATAGGGGCGGATGTCGGGTGCGGAAGAGGCCATGGCGGCGGACGAAGAGGTTACGCAATACATGGGCGCATTGAGCCCGAAAGGCGTAAACAATCCGCTAAGCCGTGCCTTCAAAAGGCAGCGCTTCCGTCTGTCAGCTTCACGAGATCGTATACGTAGGATTTGTCGTTCTTCTTGCTGACCCACTCGCCCTCGAAAGGGGCCGCGCCCTGTTCCTCAGGTTCCACATTCCACGGGCGGCCGTTGATCGTGCCTGCGCTGTCGACCGTGCACCAGCCCTTGTCGGCGTGACGGATGAGCCGGATATCGAGGTCGACGCGTTTCCAGGCGGGGAAGCCGTTTACAAGTCCGTCAGGCGCGAAACGGTAGATCACGTCGTCAATGCGACGCCGGAATTCGTATTCGATGGTCACGCCTGCGTGCCGCCGACGGTGATCTGATCCAGCCTCAGGTGCGGCTGGCCGACGCCGACCGGGACCCATTGCCCGGCCTTGCCGCAATTGCCGATGCCGTTGTCGAGCGCGAGATCATTGCCGACCATCGAGACGCGCTTCATCGCGTCCGGCCCGTTGCCGATCAGCGTTGCGCCCTTGATCGGCGCGCCGATCTTTCCGTTTTCGATGAGATAGGCCTCGGTGCAGTCGAACACGAACTGGCCGGAGGTGATATCGACCTGGCCGCCGCCGAAGGTGACGGCGTAAATGCCCTTCTTGACCGAGGCAATGATCTCTTCCTTGGTCTTGTCGCCGGCCAGCATATAGGTGTTGGTCATGCGCGGCATCGGCAGGTCGGAATAGGACTGGCGGCGGCCGTTGCCGGTGGGCGCCACGCCCATCAGCCGTGCATTCATACGGTCCTGCATGTAACCTGTGAGCCGGCCGTTCTCGATCAGCACATTATAGGCGGACGGCGTGCCCTCATCGTCGATCGAGACCGAGCCACGACGGTCTTCGATCGTGCCGTCATCGACGATGGTGACGCCGGGGGCGGCGACCATCTGGCCGACGAGACCGGAAAAGGCGGAAAGCCCCTTGCGGTTGAAATCGCCCTCGAGCCCGTGGCCGACGGCCTCGTGGATCATCACGCCCGGCCAGCCATTGCCGAGCACCACGTCCATCGTGCCGGCCGGCGCGTCGATCGCCTCGAGATTGACGAAGGCCTTGCGCAGCGCTTCTTCCGCGCCCGACTGCCAGTCCTGACGCGCGAACAGGTCGGCGAAGCTCTGCCTTCCGCCAATGCCGAACGAGCCGGTCTCCTGACGGTCGCCGTCGCCGACGACGACCGAGATGTTGAGCCGTGTCATTGGGCGGACATCGCTGACGCGATAGCCGTCGGCGCGCAGGATTTCGACGATCTGGTGGCTGGCGGCAAGCGAGGCGGAGACCTGGCGCACGCGCGGGTCGCGTTCGCGCAGATAGGCGTCGATCTCGCCGAGCAGCTTGATCTTTTCCTCGAAGGAGGGCGCGCCGATCGGGTTGTCCTCGGAATAAAGCCGCGTATTGGTCCCGCGCGGCGGTTCGGCATAGGTGCCGTCATAGCCGTGGGTCACGGCCTTGGCGGTCGCCGCCGCGCGTTTCAGCGCCCCGAGCGACAATTCGCCGGCATGGGCAAAGCCGCTGGCATCGCCCGCCACCGCCCTGAGGCCGAAACCGTGGCCGGTGTTGAACGCGCCGCCCTTCAGCCTGCCATCGTCGAAGGACAGCGATTCGCTCTGTGAGTATTCGACATAGAGCTCGCCGTCATCGGCGCCGTGCAGCGTGTCTTCGACAATGCTGCGGATCGTCGCTTCATCGGCATCGAAATGGCTGAGGAGGTCGCGGTCTGTCATCGTGGTTTCCGTCTTTTTATCGGTCATGCGTCCCATATAGGAACGATCGCGCCGCGATATCAGGGCAGGGCGTCATAGCCCTCGGCAAAGCCCGAGAGGTCGACCGGAATGCCGATCGAGTTCTGATCGACCGAGAAGTTGAGGGTGAATACCGCCTGTGTTCCGGCGCGCAATATCCGCATCAGGTCGTCGTCGATATCGACCTCGACATAGCAGCCGTCGAGATAGCAGCGCGAGAAATAGGCCTTGCCGATATCGACGTTGTCGACGAACAGGTTCATGCCTTCGGGCAGGAAAACGCCGAGCGGGGTCAGAACGCGCAGCAATTTCGCCTCGCGGTCGGCGGTCTTCAACACCGCGATCGAAAGGCCGATCTCCGGGCGGTCGTCGGCGATCACGTTCTGCATCAGCGCGCATTGCTCGACGCTGGAGCCCGGCGGCTGATCGCAGACCATCGACCATGCGCCGTGATTCTCTCGCACCACGCTGTTGTCGGCCGGCGGCGCGGGTGGCACCGGCTGCGGGGCGGGTTCGGCGGCGGGCGTTGCGGCTTCCTCAGATGTTTCCCCGACGCTGTCGTCCGCGGCCTCCTGGGCGAAAGCGGGCAGGGCCGCGGAAAACAGCAGGCAGGCGAGGCTCAGCGCGCCGATCCTTCGAAGCACATGATCTGCGGGAAATACGGGCATGGCGCGGGCTCCTCGGGTGATTTGGTATATTTCTTTTCCGACACCGGGCTTTGTGCCGCGTTCAAAAGAAATTTTCAACGGCTGAAGAAGGACTTGACCTGGGAAAGCGCGGCGAAATATCAGAGGGTGCGCGTGCCGCATGAGACAATTTGACGCTTCAAATTGGCAAATGCTATGGCATAATTGTGACTGAGGGAGAAAAACCGGTCGATGATGTCGCCTGTTCGCCGGCCAAGGGGTGCGTCGGCGTCTCGGGATGCTATCATGGCGCTATCGCGCCGCGGGCGGTTTTGGTACTTCTGGCGCAAACGAACAGGATCCGGTTTGACCGAGGTCAAACAATGGTGGGAGAATTCAACGTGATGAATAAAACCAGAGCATGCATGACAGGTCTTCTCTGTCTTGCGGGCAGCGGGAGCGCCTTTGCCGCGCAGCCTGAGCCGTGGGAGATGACCTTGCAGCCGGCGGCATCGCCGATCATGCATCAAATTACCTGGTTCGAGCAGTATACGCTCTGGTTTATCGTGCCGATCGTGCTTCTGGTGCTGGCGCTTCTGATCCTGGTGATGGTGAAGTTCCGGGAATCGAAGAACCCGACCGCATCGCGCACCAGCCACAACACCGCGATCGAGGTGGTGTGGACCGTCGCGCCCGTGCTGATTCTCCTGTTTCTCGCGGTGCCGTCCTTCAACCTGCTCACCAACCAGCTCACCATGCCGGAAGAGCCCGATCTGACGGTCAAGGCGACGGCGACGCAGTGGCTGTGGAGCTATGACTATCCCGAGATCGAGGATGGCGCGATTTCCTATGCCTCCTACCTGCTAACCGATGAGCAGCGCGCCGAATACGGGAAGGAGGACCGGGCGGTCTATCCGCGGCTTCTGGCCGTCGACAACGAGATGGTGGTTCCGGTTGGCGCAACCGTGCGCCTGCTTGTCACCGCCGCTCCGACCGACGTCATCCACTCCTTCGCCATGCCGGCCTTCGGCCTCAAGATCGACGCCATTCCCGGCCGCCTCAACGAAACCTGGTTCAAGGCCGAGGCCGAGGGCATCTATTACGGCCAGTGCTCGGAACTCTGCGGCAAGGATCACGCCTTCATGCCGATCGCGATCCGCGCGGTTTCGCCCGAGCAGTTCACCACATGGCAGGCTTCCGCCGCCACTGACGTCGAAGCCGCCAACCGCGCTTTGATGGCAAGCATCGACAATCAAGGGCAGGGCGCGGACGCGGTCATGCTCGCCGACAAGAATTGAGGAGAGCGATATGGCCGAAGCAGCGCACGCTCACGATCACGACCATAAGCCCGGCTTTGCCGCGCGATGGCTTTTCTCGACCAACCACAAGGATATCGGAACGCTCTACCTGATCTTCGCGATCTGTGCGGGCATTATCGGCGGACTTCTGTCCGTCGCCATGCGCATGGAATTGCAGGAGCCCGGCATCCAGATCTTCAACGGCCTGGCCGCCATGGTCTATGGCGATGCCGGTGCTGCCGCCATCGACCAGGGCAAGCATCTCTACAACGTGTTCACCACCGCGCACGGCCTGATCATGATCTTCTTCATGGTGATGCCGGCGATGATCGGCGGCTTCGCCAACTGGATGGTGCCGATCATGATCGGCGCGCCGGACATGGCGTTTCCGCGCCTGAACAACATTTCCTTCTGGCTGCTCGTGCCGGCCTTCCTGCTGCTTCTGCTTTCGATGTTTGTCGAGGGGCCGGCGGGTTCCAACGGGGTCGGCGGCGGCTGGACGCTTTATCCGCCGTTCTCCACCAGCGGCCAGCCGGGTCCGGCTGTCGACCTTGCGATCTTCGCGCTGCATGTGGCCGGTATCTCCTCGATCCTCGGCGCGATCAACTTCATCACCACCATCCTGAACATGCGCGCGCCGGGCATGACCCTGCACAAGATGCCGCTGTTCGCCTGGTCGGTGCTGATCACCGCCTTCCTTCTGCTGCTGTCGCTGCCGGTTCTGGCGGGCGGCATCACCATGCTGTTGACGGACCGGAATTTCGGCACGACCTTCTTCTCGCCGGATGGCGGCGGCGACCCGATCCTGTTCCAGCATCTGTTCTGGTTCTTCGGTCACCCCGAGGTCTACATCCTGATCCTGCCCGGCTTCGGCATCATCAGCCACATCATCTCGACCTTCTCGAAGAAGCCCGTGTTCGGTTATCTCGGCATGGCCTACGCCATGGTCGCGATCGGCGCGGTCGGCTTCATCGTCTGGGCCCACCACATGTATACGGTCGGCCTGTCGCTCGACACGCAGCGTTACTTCGTCTTCGCCACCATGGTGATCGCGGTGCCGACGGGCGTGAAGATCTTCTCCTGGATCGCGACGATGTGGGGCGGGTCGATCAGCTTCAAGGCGCCGATGGTGTGGGCGATCGGCTTCATCTTCCTGTTCACCGTCGGCGGCGTCACGGGCGTGCAGCTTGCCAATGCCGGCCTCGACCGCTCGTTCCACGACACCTATTACGTGGTTGCCCACTTCCACTACGTGCTGTCGCTCGGCGCCGTGTTCGCGATCTTCGCCGGCTGGTATTACTGGTTCCCGAAGATCACCGGCTACATGTACAATGAGAAGGTTGCCCATATTCATTTCTGGGTAATGTTCGTCGGCGTGAACCTGGTGTTCTTCCCGCAGCACTTCCTGGGCCTGTCGGGCATGCCTCGCCGTTACATCGACTATCCGGATGCCTTTGCCGGCTGGAACGCGGTGTCGTCCTACGGCTCCTATATCTCGGCCATCGGCGTGCTGATCTTCCTGTTCGGCATCTTCGAGGCCTTCGCCAAGAAGCGGGTCGCCGGCAACAATCCGTGGGGCCCGGGCGCGACCACGCTCGAGTGGCAGCTTTCCTCGCCGCCGCCCTACCACCAGTGGTCGGAACTGCCGCGCATCCGCTGAGGCGATGCGACAAACAACAAAGCTCGCGCGCCGCCAAATGGCGCGCGGTCTTGTTTGAAATGAGAGCTGACAATGACAGTAATCGACAACGACCTCGGCGACGATCTCGTGCTTTCGGAAGCAACCGGGCGGGATTATTTCGCGCTGCTGAAGCCGCGGGTGATGTCGCTGGTGGTGTTTACCGCCTTTGCCGGCCTGTTCCTGGCGCCGGGCTCGATCAATCCGGTCATGGGGGCGATCGCGATCCTGTGCATCGCCATCGGCGCCGGCGCGGCCGGCGCGCTCAACATGTGGTATGACGCCGATATCGATGCCGTGATGTCGCGCACCGCGAACCGGCCCATCCCGGCGGGCCGGATCGGCCGCGAGGAGGCGCTCGCCTTTGGCATTGCGCTCGCCTGCTTTTCGGTGGCGACGCTCGGCCTTGCGGTCAACTGGTTCGCCGCCGGTTTTCTGGCGTTCACGATCTTCTATTACGCCGTGTTCTACACGATGTGGCTGAAACGGGCGACGCCGCAGAACATCGTCATCGGCGGCGCGGCCGGTGCTTTCCCGCCCATGGTCGGCTGGGCGGCGGTGACGGGCTCGGTGTCGCTCGACAGCATCATCCTGTTTTCGATCACCTTCCTGTGGACGCCGCCGCATTTCTGGGCGCTGGCGCTCTTCAAGATGCGCGATTACGACGATGTCGGCATCCCGATGATGCCGAACGTGGCCGGCGTAAAGTCGACCAAGAACCAGATGGTCGTCTACGCGGTGTTGACCGCGATCGCCGGCGTCGCGCCGGCGCTGACCGGGCTTGCAAGCCCGTTCTACGCGGTGTTCGCAGCCGGGCTCGGGGGCTACTTCGTCTATCAGTCGCTGAAGGTGCGGGCGATGGACGAGGGCGACCAGAAGATGATCCCGGCGAAGAAGATGTTCACGTTTTCGATCTTCTATCTGGCCGCGATCTTCGCCGGCCTGATCGTCGATCGCGCGGCTATGCTTGTGTTCGGGTGAGGCCATGATCGAGACAGTGAAATTGACCGACAAGCAGAAGCGGGCCCGGCGCGCGCGCAATATCGCGCTCGGCTTCGTGCTGTTCGGCCTCGTGGTGCTGTTCTACATCATCACCATGGTCAAGTTCGGCGCGGCCTGAGGAGGCGAGATGACGGAAGCGAGCGGCAAACGCAATAACGGTGCCATCGTCCTGATGTGCCTGGTTTTCGTGTTCGGCATGACCGCGATGAGCTTCGCCGCCGTGCCGCTCTACCGCATATTCTGTCAGGTCACCGGCTATAACGGCACGGCCCAGCGGGTGGAGCAGTATTCCAACGTGGTGCTCGACAAGTCGATCAAGGTGACCTTCGACGCCAATGTTGCGCCCGGGCTGGACTGGGAGTTCAAGCCGGAGCAGAAGTCGGTGTCGCCGAAGATCGGCGAGACGGTGAAGGTTCTGTTCACGGCCCGCAACAAGAGCAGCGAACCGATACTCGGTCAGGCGATCTTCAACGTCACGCCGCTTCAGGCCGGCGCCTATTTCAACAAGGTCGAGTGCTTCTGTTTCACCGAGACCGTGCTGCAGCCGGGTGAGACGCTGGAAATGCCGGTCGTCTTCTTCGTCGATCCGGCGATCGTCGATGCAGAAGAGACCAAGGATATCAGGGTTCTGACGCTGTCCTATACGTTCTTCGAACACGAGAAGCCGGTCGCCGCGAAGGCGTCTGCCGCAGGCTCGGACGGCAGCTCCTGAAGGAGCACCACCACCGCTCGCGGATTATCGTTCGCGGGGATTGATTAAAACGGCAAACTCGGACCAAATGCTGATAAAGTAGCGGGCGATTTGCCAAAGACCGGAAACGGTGTAGATGCTAGTTTACTGAAGCGGCGCCCGACGCGGGGCGCGGTTTTCAGGGAGAGAGGAAACGGGGACCAGGAATGGCAGACGCGCAGCACAAGAACCACGATTATCACATCATCGACCCAAGCCCCTGGCCGCTGGTCGCCGCCATCGGCACTTTCCTGCTCTGCTTCGGCGGCGTCGGCTACATGCGCTATCTCAGCGGTGGTTCGTTCAATATTCTCGGCCTCAATCTGGCGCAGCCCTGGCTGCTGCTGATTGGTTTCGCGGTCATCATCTATGTGATGTTCGGTTGGTGGTCGGACACGATCAAGGAAGGGCGCGAGGGGCATCATACGCCGGTCGTCTCGCTGCATCTGCGCTACGGCATGATCATGTTCATCGCCTCGGAAGTGATGTTCTTCGTGGCGTGGTTCTGGGCGTTCTTCGACGCCAGCCTGTTCACCGGCGAGGCGATCCAGGCCGCGCGCGTGGAAGCGACCGGCGGAACATGGCCGCCGGAAGGCATTGCCGTTGTCGATCCCTGGCACTTCCCGCTTTACAACACGATCATCCTGCTGCTCTCCGGCACCACGCTGACCTGGGCGCATCACGCGCTGATCCACGGCGATCGCCGGGGGCTGCTCCAGGGCCTGACCCTCACCGTGTTGCTCGGCCTGCTGTTTACCGGCGTTCAGGCCTACGAGTATTACGAGGCGCCGTTTGCCTTCAAAAACTCCATTTATGGCGCCACCTTCTTCATGGCGACCGGTTTCCACGGCTTCCACGTGATCGTCGGCACGATCTTCCTGATCGTCTGCCTGATTCGCGCGGCGCGGGGATCGTTTACGGCGGAGCGCCATTTCGGCCTCGAAGCCGCTGCATGGTACTGGCACTTCGTCGATGTGGTCTGGCTGTTCCTGTTCTTCACCATCTATATCTGGGGCGGATGGGGCGCGCCGCTGGCCGAAACCGGCCACTGAAATAGAAACAACCTTCCGCCGCCCAAAGAGGCGGCGGTCGGCTTTTGGGAAAGGCGCATCATGGCCATACAGGAAGAAAAGACCGCCTCGGGCGGCCGCTATTACACGGTCGTCGACGGCCACGAGGCCGAGATGACCTATTCCCGCAGTTCCGACCGCTTGATCATCATCGATCATACCGGCGTGCCGGATGCGCTGCGCGGCAAGGGCGTTGGCCAGGTGCTTGCCGAACATGCCATCGAGGAAGCACGCAGGGGCGGCTGGAAGATCATTCCGCTCTGCCCATTCTTCAGGGCGATGAGCGTGCGCAACCACGACGACTGGCAAGACGTCATCAAGTGAAGAGGCGCCTTCCGGCTTCAGGAAGGCTTTCAGGTTCATGCCCGCAGACCAAAATCCGCTCGCCCCGCTCATCCTTTCCGGTCTCAAGGGCCGCTGCCCGCGCTGCGGCAAGGGCCGGCTTTTCGATGGCTTTCTGGCCGTGAAGCCGGAGTGCGAAAACTGCGGCCTGAGCTACAGTTTCGCCGATTCGGGCGACGGGCCGGCGATCTTCGTGATGCTGGCCGTCGGTTTCCTGGTGATCGGGCTGGTGCTGTGGAGCGAGATTTCCTATTCCCCGCCGTTCTGGGTCCATATCGTCATCTGGGTGCCGCTCGCGATCGCGCTCTCGCTTGCCGCGCTGCGCGCCTTCAAGGGCGTGCTGATTGTTTTGCAGTATCGCCACAGCGCCGCCGAAGGCGTGATCAATCGCGATGACCATGCCTGAACGGAAGTCGCTTGTGCAGGTGGTGGGGCTGGTGCTGGCCGCGCTCGCCTTCGTGACCTTGATCTCGCTCGGCAACTGGCAGGTGCGACGGCTGCACTGGAAGGAGGCCCTGCTCGCCTCCGTCGAACAGCAGTTGCAGGCGCCGCCGATCACGCTCGCCGAGGCCGAGGCGCTGCCGCGGAGCGAAATCGAATACCGGCCGATAGAGGTGACCGGCCGGTTCGAGCATAACCGCGAGCGGCATTTCTTCGCGACCTATCAGGGCCAGTCCGGCTATTACGTCTATACGCCGCTCAGGCTGGCCGATGGCCGCGCGATCTTCGTCAATCGCGGCTTCGTGCCTTTCGACATGAAGGACGCCGCGACCCGACAGGAAGGGCAGGTGACCGGCACGGTCACCGTGACCGGCCTTGCCCGCGACCGGCTCGACGAAAAACCCTCGTTTGCGGTGCCCGAGAACGATATCGCGCAGAACATCTTCTACTGGAAGGATATCGACGCGATGGCGCAGTCGACCGGGCTTTCGGCCGGTGAGGTGGTGCCCTTTTTCGTCGATGCCGATGACGCGCCCAATCCGGGTGGCTTGCCCGTTGGCGGCGTGACCCGGATTTCGTTTCCGAACGACCACCTGCAATATGCGATCACCTGGTACGGGCTTGCAGCGACGCTGGCGATCATCGTCGGCCTGCTGGCGTATCGCGGGTGGCGGAAGAATGATTGATCTTCTGGCGCCGGGCCTCGATATCGTGTTCTGCGGCACGGCCAAGGGGCACATCTCGGCGCGCACCGGATCGTTCTACGCCAACCCGTCCAACCGATTCTATCGCACGCTCCACGATGCCGGGCTGACGCCGGAACTGGTTTCTCCGAAGGATTTCCGCAGGCTCCTTGATTACGGCATCGGCCTTACCGATCTGAACCAGAGCGAAAGCGGCATGGACAAGGCGCTGACTCTGTCGGCGTTTAATATCGCCGCCTTCGAGGAAAAGATGCGGCATTTCCGCCCGAAGCTGATCGCGTTCACCAGCCTCACCGGCGCGCGCATCTACTTCGGGGACAAGAAGATAAGCTGCGGCCTGCAGCAGCGCACGCTCGATGGCATAGCAATTGCGGCGCTGCCTTCCACGTCGGGCGCAAACGGGCATTGGACAAAGGACCGTCATCATTGGTATCAGTTGCCCGAGATGATTTGAGCGAGATGACCATGACCCCACTGACCATTCGCCTCTGCGGCCCGCGCGGGTTCTGCGCCGGCGTCGACCGGGCGATCCAGATCGTCGTGCTGGCGCTGAAGCGCTACGGCGCGCCCGTCTATGTGCGTCACGAGATCGTGCATAATCGCTATGTCGTGGAAGGGCTCGAGGCGCGCGGCGCGGTCTTCGTCGAGGAGCTCGGCGAGATACCGGCCGAGCACCGCGAGCAGCCGGTGGTGTTTTCCGCCCATGGCGTGCCGAAATCCGTGCCGGCCGATGCCGAAAGCCGCAACCTGTTCTATCTCGACGCCACATGCCCGCTGGTTTCCAAGGTGCACAAGCAGGCGATGCGCCATGAGCGGCTCGGCCGCCATGTGGTGCTGATCGGCCATGCCGGCCACCCGGAAGTGATCGGCACGATGGGGCAATTGCCCGAAGGCGCGGTGTCGCTGGTGGAGACGGTGGAGGATGCCGAGCGCTACCAGCCAGCCGATCCGGACAATCTCGGCTATGTGACCCAGACCACGCTCTCGGTGCAGGATACCGCTGCGGTGATCGCCAAGCTCACCGAGCGGTTCCCGAACCTCACCGCGCCGTCTGCCGATTCGATCTGCTATGCCACCACCAACCGCCAGGAATCGGTGTCGGCGGCAGCCCCCGGCTGCGATCTGTTCATCATCGTCGGCGCGCCGAATTCGTCCAATTCCCGGCGTCTCGTGGAAGTGGCGAAACGGGCAGGGGCGAAGGAGGCGATCCTCGTCCAGCGCGCCGCCGAACTCGATTTCGAAGCCATCGGCCCGATCCGCACGCTCGGCATTTCCGCCGGCGCCTCCGCCCCGGAAGTCGTGGTCAACGAGATCATCGAGGCGTTTCGCGCGCGCTTCGACACCACGATCGAACTTGCCGAAACCACGGTCGAGAACGAACATTTCCTCGTCAACCGCCAACTCCGCGATGTCGAACTGACTGTCGAGGACATGGCCTTCGTCAACGGACGATAAGCATTTGGCCGTCTATACCGATATCAATGAAGACGATCTCCGGCAGTTTCTGAAAGCCTATGACGTCGGCGAACTCCTGTCCTATCGCGGCATCGCGGAAGGCGTCGAGAATTCGAATTTCCTGCTTCACACCGAGAAATTTCCACTGATTCTGACGCTTTATGAAAAGCGCGTGGATGAGGGCGATCTGCCGTTCTATCTCGGGCTGATGCAGCATCTGGCCGATCGCGGCCTGTCCTGCCCGCTGCCGCTCGCCCGCGATGACGGCGCGCCCTATGGCAGGCTCTGCGGGCGTCCGGCGGCGTTGATTTCGTTTCTGGAAGGCATGTGGCTCCGCAAGCCCGCCGCGCCCCATTGCAGGGAACTGGGCGTGGCGCTCGCCCGCATGCATATCGCCGGCCAGGATTTCGATCTGTCGCGCAAGAATGCGCTGGCGCTCAAGGGCTGGGTCGATCTTTGGGATAAATCCGCCGCCCGCGCCGATGAGGTGCAGCCGGGGCTGGAGAATGAGATTACCGAGGAACTCGCGAGCCTTGAGGACCGTTGGCCGGTGGACCTGCCGGAGGGCGTGATCCATGCCGATCTGTTTCCCGACAATGTGTTCTTCATCGGCGACAAGCTTTCCGGGGTGATCGATTTCTATTTCGCCTGCAATGATTTTCTCGCCTACGACCTGTCGATCTGCCTCAATGCCTGGTGCTTCGAGAAGGACGGCGCCTTCAACGTCACCAAGGCGCGGGCGCTGATCGAGGGCTATCAGAGCGTGCGGCCGCTGGATAAAGACGAGATCGAGGCGCTGCCGCTGCTCTGTCGCGGCTCGGCGCTCCGGTTTTTCCTCACCCGGCTCTACGACTGGCTGAACACGCCGGCGGGCGCGCTGGTGGTGAAGAAGGACCCGCTCGAATATCTGCGCTATCTGCGCTTTCATCGTTCTGTTGAAACAGCCAGCGAATACGGACTGGAGCGGACTTGAATAAAGAAGTTGAGATTTTCACCGATGGGGCCTGCTCCGGCAATCCCGGCCCCGGCGGCTGGGGCGCGGTGCTGCGTTACGGCGACAAGGAACGCGATCTGTGCGGCGGCGAGAAGCTGACGACCAATAATCGCATGGAGCTGATGGCCGCGATCGAGGCGCTGAGGGCGCTGAAGGAGCCTTGCACCGTGGCGCTTTATACCGATAGCGTATACGTCAAGGACGGCATTTCGAAGTGGATTCACGGCTGGAAGAAAAACGGCTGGAAGACCGCGGCGAAGAAGCCCGTCAAGAATGCCGAATTGTGGCAGGCTCTTGAAGCCGAGCGCAACAGGCACGATGTCACTCTGCATTGGGTGAAGGGCCATGCAGGCCATGAAGAGAATGAGCGCGCCGACGAATTGGCGCGTCAGGGGATGGAACCGTTCAAACAGGGGCCAGGGCGCTGAGGCGCTTCGGAAAACATCATGATCATGCATTGCGTATTCATACGATTTCGCCAGGAAACCGGGGCCGAGGAAAAGCAGGCGCTCTACGATGAGATCGCCGGGCTGAAGCGCGTTCTTCCCGGCATGGTGGATGTCAAGTCCGGCGCGAATGTCTCGCCCGAGGGGCTCGACAGCGGCTATGGCGACGGCTTCGTCGTCACCTTCGAGGATTCAGCCGCGCGCGATGCCTATCTCGACCATCCCGATCACGCGGTGGTCAGCGAGAAGCTCGTCGCTGCCGCAGCCGGCGGCATTTCCGGCATTCTCGTCTTTGATATGGCGGTCTGATTTCTGTCAGGCCCAGAGCCGGACGATCATGCGTCCGGCGGGATAGAACAGAAACCGCGAGCCGATCCTGAGGACGCGATAGCCGAAATAGGCGGCACCCGCGAGCCACATTGCGAAGGTCGCCGTCCAGCTCGCCGCTATCAGCAGATACCCGGCGAGCGAGATAGCACCCGAGCCCAGCAGAAAGACGATGGCGCGGAAGCGCTTGCCGAAGCGCGTCGAGAGCTTGCCGAGCTTGGTCAGGTCGGCCGGCGTATCGGCCACCTTCAGCATGTCCGTGCCGGCCTTGAAGCCGTTCTTGGTCATGACCGTGCCGATTTCCATGGCCGCATCCTGCATCTTCGCCAGCGGCTTGACATCGAGCGAGCTTGCCAGCGCCCGCCTTGCCGCCGGCACATTGCCGCGCTTGAGCAGCGGCAGGCTTTCGCGCAGCGCCGGGCCGCTGACGACCTGGCTGGAAAGCCGGGTGAAGGAACGCCTCAGCGGGGTGGCGATCGCGCCCGCCTTGCCGGCGGCCTTCAGCGTGCTCGTGCCGATCTTGGCGGAGGACGCCGAGCCGCCGGACAGCACCACCGCGCCGGTGATCGCAAGGCCCGCCACCGACAGGCCGAGGATCAGTGGATCATAGTCCTCGCCCTGCAGATAGGATCCACCCTCGATGAGGATGTCGCGGACATCGCCGACCGTCGTCAGGTCGGTGGCAATCGCGCCCACAAGCCCGACGGCGCTGTCAGGCTTGCCGGTCAGCGCGCCATCCCAAAGCTCATGGATCTGGTTGCCAAGGCTGCCAGCCTCCGAGACGGCGATTTCGACGCGTTCGCGCTCCGCACCGTCGATCCGAACGCCGCGGCTGTCGGCAAGGGTGATGACGCTTTCGGCAAGATCCGGGTCGTCGCTGGCCAGAGCCTCGCGGATGGCGCGGTCGTAATCGGTGGGCGTGAGTTGATCGAGCCGATAATCCGTCAGCTTGACCGGGTCGTTGCGCAACGCGAGCAATTTCACGGATTCGATGCCGTTCGGCACCACGAACGGCGTGGAGACGATAAACGCCACGGCGAGAAGCGCGGTTGCCGTCCGCCGGACGGTTGTGCTGGCAACGCGTTGCATTCGGGCCCTCCGTTCACGGGCATCTTACCAGAGCCGATGAAGAATATGGAGTGGTTTAGTATTCGGACAAGGCAATGTAATACAATTAATATTAATTAATAAAAATGGTTTTAACTTCGAAAGTGTATTGTATTATCTGTAGAGTTGTTTCGCATGGCGTCGAGACCAGTATGCCTGCCGGCTTGCGGCGCCGCCAAACCTGGTTTGGTAATGTCGCGGACGCTTCCTGCCAAGTGTTGCGTTCGGGCATGAAAGAAGCCGGTCGGGCATCCCGGCCGGCTTCCGTTTTTTGAAGTGGCGTTTTCGCGAATGCGCGCTCAGAGTTGTCCGAGAATGGTGGCAGCCGCCGAAACCGTGGCCTCGCCGGGATTGTCCTCGACATTCAGCTCCTTCACCTTGCCGTCTTCGACCAGCATGGAATAGCGCTTGGAGCGCAGGCCAAGACCGGGGCCGGACATATCGAGGTCCATACCAAGCGCCTTGGTGAACGCGCCGTCGGCATCCGAGAGGTAGCGAATCTTGCCTTCGCCGCCGGTGGCCTTGGCCCAGCCGCCCATGACGAACGGATCGTTGACCGCCACCACCGCGATTTCATCGACGCCGCGGCTCAGAATGGCATCGCGGTTTTCGAGATAGGTCGGCAGATGGTTGATCGAGCAGGTCGGCGTGAACGCGCCGGGAACCGCAAACAGCACCACGCGCCTGCCCTTGAAAATGTCGTCGGTGGAAACCTGCTCCGGCCCGTTTTCGGTCAGCTCGCGCAGCGTGGAGGAGGGCAGTGTATCGCCCTTTGAAACAGACATGGAAAACTCCTTCTCGTGTCCTCTGGGGTCAAAACCTAAGGGGAGACCGTTTCAAACACAAGCGGCGTTTCCATGGCCCGGTCACCCGCCTTGGCAAGCAGCAGCCAGTCGCCGTCAACCGAATCCTGGCCGTCGGGAAGGGAGTCCACCGGTATGGTGATGGTGTAGAACCCGTCCTTCATCGCGCCCGCCGGGGCCGCTACGATAAAGCCGCCGCCGCTGGCGAGCGTGATTTCGGGGGCGTCGGCTTCCGGCAGGGCGAGCGCAAGCTCCAGGGCCTCGCCGGTGCTGACGGCGCGCTCGACGCGGAAATCGGCCGATGGCGCTTCCGGCAGCGTGGTTTCGGCGACGGCGAGGATCGCGGCATCGACCGCGCCGCCGCCATAGGTGGAGGCGGTGATCTCGAACGTCGTCTGGAACGGGATGCAGATGTCCTTGCAAAGCCCGATAAAGGCGGTGACGTCCATCTGGGGACGCGCGCCCGGCGCGGCCTTGAAGGTCAGCGGAAAGGTCACGGGCCCGTCATAGCCCATATCCGTCATGCCGGCGAGGTCGATGCGTTTGGGCACGGGATAGGCGATCATTTCGAGCGTCACGTCGTCATTGCCGCCGATGGTGATCTGCGGGGGTATGCCGCTTTCGCCGGGCTCGCGCCAGTAGGTGATGAAGCCTTCGGCGGGCTCGACCTGCAGCGCCGCGCGGATCGTGCCGTCCTCATCGGGCGTCGTGATGATCATGCGCATGCGTCCGCCGGCATCGTCGGCCCATTCGGTTTGTCCGGCGTGGGCGAGGCCCGTGAAAGCGGGCAGGGCGAGTGCGGCGATGATCGGGATGCGGCGTGTTTTCATGTCTGCTCTTTAGCGCAGCCGGCGGGGCGGGGATATGGCGCTTCGATGATATTGCGGACAATTTGATTTGAATATCGCGTGACCTTGCCCCATCTTGGTTTCATGCCTACGATGAATTTTGAAAGCGGCGCAAACGGTTCGCTGGAGATCGACGTGTTGGAGAACTTTGCAAAAGGGCGTGAGCGCGGGCCATTCGATGGCCAGTTCCTGATCGCCATGCCGCAGCTTGCCGAAAGCGAGTTCGAACGCAGCGTGATCTATATCTGCGCCCATTCCGGCGAGGGAGCGATGGGTTTCATCATCAACCGCGCCCAATCCGTGACCTTTCCCGAAGTCCTTCGTCAGCTCGACCTTGTCGGGGAAGAGCGCGATCCGGAGATGCCCTCCCTGATCGATTTTCCGGTTCTGTGCGGCGGGCCGGTGGAACCCGGCCGCGGCTTCGTGCTGCATTCCTACGACTATTCCGGCGAGGGCAGTATTCCGATCAGCGACGATATGGCGATGACGGGTACGCTCGATGTGCTGAGATCGGTTGCCGCCGGCAAGGGCCCCGAGAGGGCGACGCTGCTGCTCGGCTATACCGGCTGGGCTCCCGGCCAGCTTGAAAGCGAGATCGCCAACAATGACTGGCTGACCTGCCCGGCGATCGAGGACATGGTCTTCGACCGCGACCTTGAAAGCAAATATGAGCGCGCGCTGTTTTCCATGGGCGTGCGGCCCTCGTCGCTTTCCACCAATATCGGGCACGCCTGAAACAATCCGGCCGGGTTTCCCGTTTAGGGGCGTCTGCCAATGATGGCAGGTGCAATTGCGAGGCCTCCATGAAGATCTTTGAATGCGATCATTGCGGGCAGACCGTTTACTTCGATAACGATACCTGCGTCGCCTGCGGCCATCGGCTTGGCTTTGCGCCGGATGATATCGCCCTTTATTCCGTCCGGCAGGGCGAGGGGGACCTCTGGCACAAGGCCGATGATGAGAGCCGGCGTTTCCGGCTATGCGAGAACACCGGGATCGGCGTCTGCAACTGGCTGGTGGACGAGGACGACGACGAGACCTTCTGTATGGCCTGCCGGCACAACAACCTGATACCGGACACCAGCACCGAGATCGGGCTCAACCGTTTCAAGCGCATCGGCGCCGCCCAGCGGCATCTTTTCTATTCCCTGTTGCGCTGGGGTGTGGACACGCCGACGCGCAAGCAGGACCCGCAAAACGGGCTGGTTTTCGATTTCCTCGAGGATACGGTGGAGGCCGACGGTTCGGTCATGCCGGCGATGACGGGCCACGATGACGGGCTGATATCGCTGAGGGCGGCGGAGGCCGATGACGTTACCCGCGAGATCATCCGCGACCAGATGAACGAGCCCTATCGCACCATGCTCGGCCATTTCCGCCACGAGGTCGGGCATTATGTCTGGGACAGGCTGGTGCGCGACGACGGACGGCTGGAGAGCTTCCGCAAGGTGTTTGGCGACGAGCGCGAAGACTATCAGGCGGCACTTCAGCGTCACTATGAGAATGGCCCGCCGTCGGACTGGCCCGAGCACCACGTCAGCGCCTATGCGGCGACGCACCCCTGGGAGGATTTTGCCGAGAGCTTCGCGCATGCGCTCCACATCGTTGATACGCTGGAGACCGCGCGCGCCTTCGGCCTTGCGGTGGATGACGCCCGGCTCGAACCGCTGGGCGACCCCTATAAATGCGTCAGCGGCAAGCGCCTGGCCGAGGCGTGGATACCCCTGACGATCGCGATGAATGCGATCCATAAGTCAATGGGCCAGAAGGATTTCTATCCCTTCGTGCTCACCCCGGACATCGTCACGAAAATCGACTACATCGTCACCATGCTGAACGGACCTAAAGCCGGAAAAGCGGTGGCGTAATTTCGATCCGCGCCCGGCAGGGCGATCTCCCGCGTTCGCAAGCGCGGGGAAGCCCTTGCCGGTTCAGCTTGCGCCGTTCTCGCGCACAAGACGGATCGCGGTGGAGGAGACGACCGCGGCACCGTAGATCGGGCCGGTTGCATAGGTGCAGCCGGCTTCGGCAAAGGCTGTGGCATCGGCCTCATTGTCGAGATCGCTGATCCCGATGGCCGTGCCGAGGCGCTCGGCCAGTTCACTGAAGGCCTTGACGATTTCCGCCTGCGGTTCCTGATTGTACTTGAAGATCGCGCTGTCGACATAGGTCGCGTCGAAACGGAAGCTCTTCAGCAGCGTCAGCGAGCCGTGGCCGTTGCCGAAGCCAGACAGGGTAACGCCCGCGCCGATGGTGCGCAGATACTGCAAGGCGAGCTTCGCCTGCTCTGGCGCTTCCTGCACGATATCCTCGGGAATGGAGAACACGATCTGGCGCGGCGCCACTTCCGATTCCCGCACAATGCTCTCCAGCTCGATCAGCGTGCTGGTTTTCAGCATCTCGTTGCAGCTCAGCTCGACCATGACGAACGGGCGGGCATTGGCGACGGATTGCTGCCACGCCGCGAGATCGTTTGCCGCCTGACGTACGGTATAGAGGATGAGCTCCGCCGAGCGGCCGCTCTCCCGGCTCAGCTCGAAAATCTCGCCGGCGGAGACATCGCCGCGCTGGGGATGCTTCCAGTTCAGCGAGCATCTGAAGCCCGCAAGCTTCTGCCCCTCGAATTTCACGATCGGCTGGTAGAGCACCGTCATTTCCTGGCGGTCGATCGCGCGGCCAAGGTCGCCTTGCAGCTGCTTGCGTTCGTCATCGAGCATTCTGAGCGCCGGACGATAGGTCTCGACCGTGTTGCCGCCCATGCGCTTGGCGCGCAGCATCGCCAGCCGGGCATCCTCCAGAAACGCCTCGGCGGTTTCATGATCATCGTGCCACGACGCGATGCCAATCGCGGCCGTGAGCGCGATTTCGCGATTCTCGAACGTGATCGGCACATCGATCGCGGCGGTCAGCGCATCGGTGAATTCGGCGATCGCGTCCGGATCATTCTGGGATTGCAGGATAATGGCGAAGCTGCTGCCCCAGATTCTGGACAGCGTGTCCTCCGGCTTCAGCAGCCTCTGGATGCGGCGCGTGAGCGCAATCAGGATATTGTCGCCGGCGGCAAAACCAAGTGTCTCGTTGATCTCCTTGAAGCGGTCGATATCCGCCACGATCAGAGTCGGATGGAGATGCGGCGCCGCGCGCGACAATGCGATCAGCGACTGCAGCCGGTCGATGAGGATGGTGTGGTTCGGCAGGCCGGTGAGGTTGTCGATCACGGCGTCCTGCAGCAGGCGCTGGGTGGAGACCTTGTGGTCCGTCTGGTCGTTCAGCGTGCCGACGCAGCGGATCACCTCGCCATCCGAGCTCAGCACCGGCCGGGCGCGGATGGTCATGAAATGATAATGCCCGTCATTGGCGCGCACGCGGAATTCGAGCTTCAGCCGGCCGCGTCGCCATTCGAGGAACAGGTCGAGGGTGGAGCGGAAGCGGTCGCGGTCGGCGGGGTGGAGATATTGCAGCCATGTCCGCGCGGGGCCGTTCAGAGCGCCGGGCGCAAGGCCAAGCTTTGGCGCGAAATCGGGTTCGGTGACGATCCGGTCTCGGCCGACATCCCAGTCCCATACGGTCGCGTCGGTGCCGAGAAAGGCCAGCGCCTGACGTTCCAGATCGGAAAACAGGCCCGGCTGGTAGACCCCGCCGGCAAAGGCGTGCTGGATCACGGTAAAGCCGAGCAGCAGCACGATCAGAACCATGCCGCCGTCAAGCGCCGGCTGAATGATGTCGTTGTCGATCCGGCCGGTCACCGCCATATAGCCGGCAAACAGCCAGGCGACGATCAGCGCCCAGGCCGGCATCAGCAGGATCGCCCGGTCATAGCGCCGGAAGCTCAGGTAGAACATCAGCACGATGCCGGCAAGCACGGTTGCGGCGAACGAAAGACGCGCGATGCCGGCGGCCGCCGAGGGGTCGAACAGCGCCACCCCGAACAGCGCCATCAACAGCACGCCCCAGGCGGCCGTCCCGTAGCCGAGCTGGGCATGCCATCGCGCCAGATTGAGATAGGAAAACAGGAACACCACCAGCGAGAAGGCGATCGCCACATCGGCGCTTGCCCGCCATATGCGTTGATCAGACGCCGATAACGGAATGATCTGGTTCAGGAAATTGAAGTCGATCGCGACGTAGAGCAGCACCGACCATGCCAGCATCGCCGTTGCCGGCAGCACCGACGTTCCCTTCACCACGAACAGGATGCTCAGGAACACCGCAAGCAGGCCGGCAATGCCGAGCACGATGCCGTGATAGAGCGTGAAGGCGTTTTCGGTGTCCTTGTAGGCCTCGGGCTCCCACATGTAGAGCTGCGGCAGTTCGGCGGTGTTGAGTTCCGCCACGAAGGTGATCACCGATCCCGGATTGAGCGTGATCGAAAACACATCCGCATCGTCGCTGTTGACGCGATTCAGCGCGAAGCCCTCGCTCGGCGTGATCGCCTCGATGCGCGACGAGCCGAGATCGGGCCAGAACAGGCCGGAGCCGACGAGGCGGAAATGCGGCGCGACGATCAGCCGGTCGAGCTGCTCGTCGGAAATATTGGCAAGCGAAAACACCGCCCAGTCGCCGGAGTGATTGTCGCCGGCAGAGCGGACCTCGATGCGACGCCTTATGCCGTTCGGGTCGGGAACCGTCGAAATCTGGAACGTCTCGCCCTCATTGGGATAGAGCTCGACCTGCGAGGTCAGGTCGATGGCGACATCGCCGCGCGAAACTTCCACCGGTTCGAGCGCCAGGGCGGGCACGGCCACGGCGATCATCACGACGATCGCGCCAAGAAGGGCCAGGAGCTTGCGGCAGAACCAGGCGGTGAGGGGGGACATTGGCATCAGCGGTCTTCAGTTCCCTTTGCGGTCGTAGTCGTCTTTGAGCAGGGCAAAGAGATGATGATCCTGCCATTCGCCGTTGATGCGCAGATATTTGTGCAAATACCCCTCCTGGGTGAAGCCGGCTTTTTGCAACAGCGACGCGCTGCGCATGTTTGTGGGGATACAGGCCGCCTCAATCCGGTGCAACCTCAACTCCTCGAAGATATAGCGAATTACGAGTTGAAGTGCGGCGAACATATGACCCTTGCCGGCATATTCCTCGCCCATCCAGTAGCCAAGCATGCAATTCTGCGCCACGCCGCGCCGGATCAGCCCGATCGTGATGCCGCCAACAAGCCTGTCGGGGTTCCTGAGAAAGATGAAGAGCTGGATGCCCGAGCCCGTCTCGAATTCGAGATTGACGCGGGCGATGCGCTTGCGAAACCCGCGCCGGGTCATGTCGGCGGCGCTCCACACCGGCTCCCACGGCTGCAGAAAGGCGCGGCTGCGGGTCCTGAGCGTTCTCCACTCCTCGAAATCTTCTGTCCGCGGAAGGCGCAGCAGATAATCGGCGGATTGTATGGCAAACCGATGGCGCCGGCGCGCCCGGGACGAAAGCAGCAACGCAACCACGGCTGTCACTCCGGTGGTTGGCTGCTTGAGCCGCCGGGGCCGCGTGCGAAACCGGCCCGCGGCGCAGTCAGAAGCGGGACTGCCCTGCCGGCGCGACGGGCATCGCGCCCGTCTGGCCTACCCGGCTGCATTCACCGCCTGCTTGTGGTTGAAGCTGAGGCTGCCGGCGATGTCCTCAATCCCGGTAAGCTGGTCCAGCGGGCCGATCGCCGAAAGCGTCGGCGGCGCATCGTAGAAGGAGCGGCCGGCGAGGTCGGTCAGGCGGCGCGGCGTGATGTTTTCGATGCGCAGCATCATTTCCTCGTTGGGGATCGGTCGGCCCCAGAGCATCACCTGGCGGGCGATCTGTCCGGCGCGGGCGGCAGCACTTTCCTGGCCCATCAGAAGCTGGGCCCGGATCTGCTGGCGCGCGCGCTCGATCTCGCTTTCGTCGAAATGATCGGCAGCGCGCTGCAACTCGTTCACGATCACGGGCATCAGTTCAGGCAGTTGCTCGCCGCCGGTTGCCGCGTGCACCGCGAATACCCCGGAATCCGAAAATCCCCAGTGGAAAGCATAGACCGAGTAGCACAGCCCTCTGATCTCGCGCACTTCCTGGAACAGGCGCGACGACATGCCGCCGCCGAGAATGTTGGCGAGAATCTGCGAACAGTAGAAATCCTGCGCGTGATAGGCCGGGCCTTCGAAGCCGAGAATGATCTGCGCATCGGAAAGCGTGCGGCTCTCGCGCACCTCGCCGCCGGTATAGATCGCGGCTTCCATCTGCGGCGGGGTTTCCGGTTTGCGCGGAAGGGACGCAAAGCGCTCCTCCACCATGCGGGCGAAGGTCTGATGGTCGACCGCGCCGGTGGCGACGATGAAGATGCGGTCGGTGGTGTAGTTGCGGGCGAGATAGCGGCGGATATCGTCCGGCGTGAACGCCATCACGGTCTCCGGCGTGCCGAGGATCGGCCGGCCGATGGTCTGGTCGCGAAAGGCCGCGCCCGCGAAATTGTCGAACACCACGTCATCGGGAATGTCGTTGGCGGCGCCGATCTCCTGCATGATCACGTTCTTCTCGCGCGCCAGCTCCTCCTCGTCGAAGGCGGAGCCGGTGAGGATATCGGCCAGGATATCGACGGCCAGCGGTACGTGATCCTTCAGGACCCGGGCGTAATAGGACGTCGTTTCGGTGGACGTCGCGGCATTGACCTCGCCGCCGACATTCTCGATCTCCTCCGCGATCTGGCGGGCGGTGCGGCGTTTGGTGCCCTTGAAGGCCATGTGTTCCAGAAGGTGGGCGATGCCATGCTCGTTTTGCAGTTCATTGCGCGAGCCCGATTTGATCCAGGTTCCGATCGCAACGCTTTCGATATGCGGCATGTTCTGGGTAACGACGGTCAACCCGGAGGAAAGCCGGGTGTACTCTACGGTCATGCGGTCCTGCTTTCGTTTTGGTCAGTGCTCAACCTTTTTGGATGCCTGAACGAATAAAGGCCTCGATGGCATCCAGGTCGGGAGAAAGGACACTGAAACGCTCCTCCTTGTCCATCAGACCAGCAAGCCATGCGGGAAGCGCCGGGTCAATACCGCTCGCGGATTTTACTGCGTCCGGGAATTTGGCGGGATGCGCGGTCGACAGCACCACCATCGGGTTTTCCGTGCGTTCGTGCTGTCTTGCCACGGCCACGGCGACGGCGGTGTGGGGGTCGATCAGCACGCCGGTGTCTTTCAGCGAGCGGGCGATCTCGGCGGCAGTGCCCGCCTGATCGGTGCGTCCGGCGGCAAACAGGTCGCGGATTTCGGCGAGCGTCTTCTCCTCGATATCGAACGCGCCGGATTGCTTCAGCCCGGCCATGGCGCGGCGCACATAGGCGCTGTCGCGGCCGCTCGCCTCGAACAGCAGACGCTCGAAATTGGAGGAAATCTGAATATCCATCGACGGCGAGGTGGTGGCCTCGACGCCGCGCATTTCGTAGCGGCCGGTCTCCAGCGCGCGGGCGAGAATGTCGTTCTCGTTGGTGGCGATCACCAGCCGGCCGACGGGAAGCCCCATCTTCATCGCGACGTAGCCGGCGAAGATATCGCCGAAATTGCCGGTCGGCACGGTGAAGTCGATTTCGCGGTCGGGCGCGCCGAGCGCGATGCCGGCGGTGAAATAATAGACCACCTGCGCCATGATCCGCGCCCAGTTGATCGAGTTGACGCCGGAAAGCTTCACCTCGTCGCGGAAGCCGCCATCGGCGAACATCGCCTTGACGAGGTTCTGGCAGTCGTCGAAATGGCCCTCGACGGCGATCGCATGGACATTGTCCGCGCCGAGCGTGGTCATCTGCCGCTGCTGGACCGGCGAGACCTTTCCATGGGGAAACAGAATGAAGATGTCGGTGCGGGTGCTTGCCGAAAACGCGTCGATCGCGGCCCCGCCGGTATCGCCCGAGGTCGCGCCGATGATGGTCGCGCGCTGGCCGCGTTTTGCCAGCACATGATCCATCAGCCGCGCGAGCAATTGCATGGCGACGTCCTTGAAGGCGAGGGTGGAGCCGTGGAAAAGCTCCAGCGTGAACCGGTTCGCGCCGCTCTGCACCACCGGCACCACCGCCTCGTGGCGGAAGGTGGCATAGGCGTCATCGATCATCGCCTTCAGCTCGTCATCGGCGATTTCGCCATCGATGAACGGCTTGATGATCGTGAAAGCGATCTCCTGATAGGTCTTGCCGCGCAGCGCACGAATATTGTCGGCTGGCAGGAACGGCCATTCGCGCGGCAGATAAAGGCCGCCGTCACGTGCGAGGCCTGCCAGAACCGCATCTGAAAAACCGAGGACGGGCGCCTCGCCGCGAGTAGAAATATAGTCCACGCAAAGCCCCTTTGTGCTTGCCAGAATATGGAAATTGTCTAGCTTGTGGCAGGCTTTGGCCTTACCTGTTAAGACCGTTCTGATGGAGACGAGGGGCGGTCGGCCAGACAATCTGTGTTGGCGCTGATATAAAGCAAAGCCGGAGGGCTTGAAAAGCCCTTGAGAGAGGAAAGGAAGTTTCGCCGTGTCATTTCGCACTACCCGCCGCGTGGCAGCTGTTCTTGCAATTTCGGGACTGGCGGCCTGCTCGACGGCCCAGCCCGAGCCGGAGCCCGCGCCCGCCAGACCGGTTACCCCGGGCATCAACCTGACCGCTTTGACGAAGCTCTGCCCGAAGGTGATACTCGATGACGAGGTCGCTTTCAAACGCGTCTACTCGCCGGCCAATTCCGAAGCGCCGGAAAATCTCGCCTACCAGGTCTCGCTCGGCGAATTCAGCCGTACCTGCGCGGCGGCGCCCAGCGGCGACCAGCTGCTTGAGACGATCTCGATCGCCGGACGCCTCGTCGGCGGCCCGAAGGCAAAGTCCGGCACCTATCAGGTCCCGGTTCGCGTCGAAGTGGTCGATGGCGATGTCGCGCTCTACGATCAGGTGATCCAGCAGGAAGTCACGCTGCCCGCCGAAGGCATGTCGACTCAGTTCCTGTTCCGCGCCGACAACCTGCCGGTACCCTTGACGGCCGGCCCGAACACCGCCGTCAGGGTCGGGATCGCCCGCTGAGCGGTTTGCATCCTTCTTCAGCGGTACAATAAAAAAGGCGGCTCACGGGGGCCGCCTTCTGCTTTTTTGATAAATCCGCTTGCCTCTCCTGTGTCATCCTCGGGCTTGTCCCGAGGATCCAGGCGGGATCGCACAGTATCAAAATACCATTCTGGTCAACGGCTTGCGCAGTATGGATGCTCGGGTCAGGCCCGAGCATGACCCCTGTGGGGGGGGCAGCGAGGTTCACAAGCTCTGAAACCGCGGCTTCATCAACAGCAAAAAGGCGGCTCCGGGGCCGCCTTTTTCGTGTCGTGTCTTTCGACCTATCGCAGCCTTCCAGCCGCATGGGCGAGCATGGTGTAGACCTTGCCGGTGTCCGAGGTCAGGTAGGACTGGACCACGCCGCGGTCGCGGTTGTTGTGCATCACGTCCGACAGAAGCTTTTCGAAATCGGCGATATAGCGATCGACGGAGGTGCGGAATTCGCGGTCGCCTTCATAACGCGTCTTGATCTCGTCAAAGGTGCGCTGGCCCTTCAGCGTGTAGAGACGGCGGGAGAAGATATCGCGTTCGCCCTGCTGGTACCGGTGCCAGAGATCGGCGGCGGTGTCGTGGTCGATCGCGCTGGCGATATCGACCGAGAGCGCATTCAGCGTTTCGGCGGCCGGCCGGCGTTCTGCTGGCTTGCGGCTCTGGCCGGCCTCCTCGCGGGCGGCGGCGCGCAGCAGATCGCTGATCCAGCCTTCGCCGCCGGGGGCGCTGGAACCCGCCGAGCGGGTCACCGCCTGGCGAGCGGGCTGCGCCGGTGCGGCCGTGGCCTTGGTTTCCAAGCTGCCAAGGCTGCGTTCGCTTGAAGTGCCGCCGGCGGACGATGCCGAAAACGGCGGCAGGCTGTCGCTGCCGCGCGGCGCGGCGGCCGGCGCGGATGCCTGCTGGCGCGCGGCCGGCTGCGAAAGCTGGCTGCGCGAGGTGGAGACCAGCGTGGAGATATCCTGCAGCGCGCGGATCTGATCCTCAACCGCCTTGCGCATGGCCTGCGCGCTTTCGCGGGCCTCCTCGGGCATGTCGTGAATGCCGCGCTTGACGGCGGCGCGGGTATCCTCCAGCTCGGCGCGGATGGCGGCGGCTGCCTGTTCGATCTCGCGCGTCGCGCCGGAGAAGCGCTTGGCCGCGTCCTCGACCGAGCCGCGCATGGTCTCGCCAACGCGCTGCGACATCGTCTCGGCCTCGCGCCCGGTCTGGTCCATGGTCGAGGCGATCATGGCGGCGACCGCCTTCAGGCCGCGCTCGATTTCCTGCGAACGCTCGGCAAGTCCGTTGGACAGCAGGCCAAGCGCCTCCTGGCGTTCGCTCAGCGTATTGGCGAGGTTGGACTGGGCGGAGCCGATCAGGTTGGAAGCGCGGTCCAGAATGCCGGCATGGCTTTCGATCTTCTCGACCAGTTCGCGCACCGCTGCAAGCGAGTTGGACGCGCTGCCGTCGAGCGCATCGACCTTGTTGCCGAGCATCGCGCCGGCCTCGGACATCGAGGCTGCCGAGCGTTCCGCCGTTGCGTTGATGCGGTTGGCGGTGGCGCTGAGGCTTTCGTCGACAGAGGACAGGCTCTGCGCCGCCTCGTTGACGACGCCGGCGAGCAGCTGATGGCTCTGGCCGAGATGGCGCACCAGCGCCTCGACATTGCCGGCCAGCGCATTGCTGTCATCGCGAAGCTGACGGCTGGTCTCGTCGGCGGCCTGGCGGATCTCCTCCGCCGCGATCCGGCCGGTTTCGGCATAGCGGGCGATGAGGGGCTGCGCCTTTTCGTCGATCAGGGCGTTGAGCTCGGCTGTGCGGCCGGCCAGCATCGAGTTAAGGTCGCGCGAGCGCTCGTCGAGCGCGGTGCCGACGGCCTCGCCGCGGGCGGCGAGCGCCCGGTCGGCGGCGCCGAGGATTTCCTGCAGCGAGGCAATCTGCGAACCGAGATTGTCGCGCAGTTCGGCGGCGCGCTCGGTCATGGTCCGCTCGGTTTCTCCCATCGACTGCGAGATCACGCCGGCGGCTTCGGTGATGCCGGCATTCATCCGCTCGCTGCGCTGGGCAAGCAGGTTTTCGGCATCGCTCATCGTGGTCCGGATCGTCTCGATCTGGTTGTCGATCCGCGCGCTGGTGGCCGACAGGATCTCGCTGATGCGGGCGCTGTTTTCCGATGCGTTTTCGCTGGCCGCGTTGCTCTGCTCCGCAAGCGCCTGCTGCAGCTGTCTTGCGCGTTCGAAGATGGCGTTGGCAGAAAGTTCCATGCCCTCGCGGGCCGAAGCGACGGAGCTCGTCACCTGCTCGGTGAAGGCGCTGCCGCTGGCTTCGAGCTTCTGACGTGCCTCCTCGGCATTGCGGGTCATGTCGCCGGCGGCTTCGGCGACCGTGTCGCGCAGCCGGCCTGCCAGTTCACCGGCGCGGCGATCCATCGTGCTGTTGAGATTGCCGATACCGTGATCGAGCGCCTGTTCCAGCCTGCCGAAGCGCTCCTCGATCTGGCCGTGACCCTGCCCGAGGGTTTCGGATATCCGTTCGTGACTCTGTTCGAGGGAATCGGACAGCCGGCCCTCAGCCTGTTCAAGGGTCTCGGATATCCGTCCATGGCCCTGTCCGAGCGTATCTGCGAGCCGGCCATGGGCGTGGTCAAGGCTCTCGGATATCTGGCCATGCCCCTGTTCCAGCGTCTCGCTGATCCGGCTGTGGCGGGCGTCAAGCGCTTCGCCGAGGCGGTCGGCGGCGGAGGAGGAGGCGGTCTCGATGCCGCGCGCCTTTTCGTCCAGCATGCTGTTCAGCCGCTCGTCGAACTGCGCGCCGATCAGCGAGAAGGTGTTTTCGTGCGTCAGCAGCGTCTCGCTGATCCGGCTGTGGCGGGCGTCAAGTGCTTCGCCGAGGCGGTCGGCGGCGGAGGAGGAGGCGGTCTCGATGCCGCGCGCCTTTTCGTCCAGCATGCTGTGCAGCCGCTCGTCGAACTGCGCGCCGATCAGTGAGAAGGTGTTCTCGTGGGTCAACAATGTTTCGTGGAGCCGTTCCGAAACGGTTTCGCCGGCCTGTTCCAGGCGCTTGCCATTGGCTTCCAGCGCGCCGGAGATGCGCTCATGAAGCGCGTCGGCGGAGGCGTTGATCTGGCTGCTGGCGTCATTGGCGGTGCGCTCGAAGGCCGAGCGCTGTTCGGCGAAGGTGTTTTCGAACCGGGTGCGGGCCTCGTCGGAGGAGCGTTCGATCGCGCTGACGTGGTTGGTGAGCGCGGCATCGAGACGACGGCCGGTCTCTTCGGCGAGCCCCTCGATCCGGAACGCGCCTTTCTCCACGGCGTCGCCATGGCGGGCGAGCGTTTCATTGAGCGCGCCGAAGGATGTCTCCACCCGGTCGGTCATGGTTTCGGCCGAGCGGGTGATGAGCCCGGCGGCGGTCGAGACCTTTTCGGCGATCGCGCCGGCGGAGCCGCGCAGGCGACCTTCGAGCGCGGCGCCGGCCTTGTCGATGGTGTCCTGCAGGGCTTCGCGTCGGCCTTCCAGCGTCATTTCCAGGAGGCTGGTGGAGGCGGCGATCGATGCCGAGATATTGGTGGTCTGGTCGGTGAGGGTTTCGTTGACCTGCGCGCTTGCCTGGTCGAAGGCGCGCTGGATCTCGCCCGCATTGCTGCGCAGGGCGTCTTCGAGCTGGGTCTGGCCCTCGCGATAGGCATCGCGGATTCCGGCTTCGCGGGCTGCGAAGGTTTCCGAAATTCGGCTGTCGATTGCGCTGATGCGGCCGTCGAGCGCGTTGGCCTCGTTGGTGATGGCCGCCTGCAGCCGGCTTGCCACGCCCTCATAAGCGCCGGCGAGCTGGCTCTGGCCGGACTCAAGCGCCGCCGCGAGACGCGCGGTATTCGATTCGATCGTCTGTCCGAAGGTTTCCTCGCCGGTCGAAAGCGTGGTCGCCAGCATGATGGCATGCTCGTTGAAGCGCTCGTCGAGCCGGCTGGCGGCCTCGGTGAGCGTTTTCGCGATGCTGTTCTCGCCATCGTCCAGACCTTGGGTGAGGCGGTCGAACTGCTGGTCGATCCGTTCCGAAGCGTCTGCGATGGCGGCGGAAATGCCGGTCTCGCCCGCGCTGATCCGGTCGCTGAAGCGTTCGAACTGGCTGCCGATCTCGCCGGTCGCCTGTTCCAGCGCCTCGCCGAGCCGGCCCTGACCCGCGCCAAGCGTCTCCTCGAGCCGCGTGGAATGGGTGTCCAGCGTCTGGGCGAAGGACTCCTCGCTCGCCGAAAGCGCGGTGGTCAGCATGATCGTTCGGTCGGTCAGCGTGTCGCTCAGGCGCTCGGAGGCAGCGTTGAGCGATGCGGCAATGCCGCTCTCGCTGTCGCTGATCTGGGCGTTGAAACGGGTGAGGCGTTCTTCCAGCTTGTCAGCGGCGGTGTTGAGCGTGCCGTCGAGCTGTTCCTGGCTGAGACGGATCGTGTCGCCGAGCCTTTCGGCCTGGTTTTCGAGCGTGAGGCCGAAGGTTGCCTCGCTTGCCGAAAGCGTGGTGGCAAGGTCCATCTGATGTTCGTCCAGCTGCTCCTTGAGCCGGCTCGATGCGTTTTCCAGCGTCGCGGCGATGCCGCTCTCGCTGTCGCCGACCTGGGTGTTGAAGCGTTCGAGCTGGGCGTCGAGACGTTCGGAAACGCCCGAAAGCGTGCCGCTCAGGCGTTCGCTGCCTGCGCGCATGCTTTCCTCGACCCGGGCTGAATGGGAATCGAGCGTCTGGGCAAGGCTTTCCTCGCTCATCGAGAGCGTGGTGGTCAGCATGATCGCCTGCTCGTTCATGCGGTCGCCGAGCCGTTCGGCGGCATCGCTGAGCGAGGCGGCGATGCTGGCTTCTCCGCCAGCAAGCTGCTGGTTGAGGCGGGCGATATTGCCTTCCAGGCGGTTGCCGGCTTCATCGAAGGTCTGGCCAAGACGCTCGTGCTCGGCGCTGATCTTGCTGCCAAGCTCGCGGCTGCGGCTTTCGAGCGTCTGGTCGAGCGCCTCGACATTGGCCGACAGGCTGGCGGCAAGCGCCTGCGTTTCGTCACTCATGCGCTCCTGAAGGCGCTCGGATGCGCTCTCCAGCATGCTGCCGATGGTGGATTCGCCCTCGGCCAGCGAACGCGAAACGCGTTCCACGCCGCCATTGAGACGATCCTCCAGAGCGTTGCCGCTGGCTTCGAGCGCGCCAGTGAAATTTTCCAGGCGGCTGTCGATATTGCTGCCAAGCCGGGTCAGCGTGGCTTCCAGCCGCTGGTCGACATACTGGCTGCGTTCGTCGAACCGGTTTGCGGCTTGCTCGTTGGCTTCGTTGAGCTTCTGGGTAAAGCGGGCCTCGGTCTCGGTGATGGTGTCCGTCAGGCCGCCGACGACGCGTTCGAGCGCCGCGTTCATCGCGGTTTCGCTGCTCTCGGCAACGTCGCGCAGCTTGGCGGTCCGCTCCGACAGGATTTCGTCGAGCTTGGCGCCGCGTTCGCTGAGGGTTGCCGTCAGGCGCTCGGTATCCTCGTTCAGCGCGGTCGCGCTGGTGTGGAAGTCGCCGATAAGCTTGCGGCCGCGCTCGTCGAATCGGTTGGAAAGGTCATTGAAGCGGTCGTCGAAGAGTTCGCTCAACTGGCCGTAGCTGCGATCGAAGGATTCGCGCAGCGTGGTCGAGCGTTCCTCCAGCAGGTCGCCAAGCGACTGGGCCGCGCGGCTCGTGCTTTCCGTGAGCCTCGCCGCGCGGGTTTCGAGCATCTTGGCAACGCCGTCGCCGGCGGTTCCGACCGTCTGGGTGAGTTCCTCCATCACCTGGGCGATGTCGGACTTCATCTGGTCGTTGGTGCCCAGAAGCGACGTGCGGATGCGGGCGGCATGATTGACCACGGCCTCCCGCTCCGCCGTCAGCTCCTGCACCAGATTGCGGATCCGCATTTCGTTTTCGGCATAGCTGCGCTCAAGCGCGTTGACTTCGGAATGGACGAGGTTTTCCAGTTCCGAGGCGCGCGCGATGGTGCGCTCGATGCCTTCATTCATGGCGTAGACTTCGCGTCGCACCGCCTGGCTGACATTGCGCACCTGCTGGGCGGCGTTCTCATCCGGGTCGGAAAGCCTGAGCGCGACCTCGGCCATCGAGCGGGCGGCCTCCTGCATGTCGCGGGCGCGGGCGAGCATCAGGTTGAAGGCGTAGAACACGAAGATCGGCGCGACGGTGAGCGCCGCAGCAAGGCCGATGCCGTCGATCGAAAGAATGTCGGCGAAGGAGCGGGCGCGGAAGATTTCCGAACCGAAGGCGACCATGGTGCCGCCAATGCCGAGCGCCAGCCAGCCGGCGGCCATGATGGTGGAGTTGCGCAGCGCCTTGACGGTCGAGGAGCGCTCGAAGGCGCGCAGCACGCGCTGGGTCGAGACGATGCCGGGGTCGTTCGCGGGGCGGAATTCGGGCGATTTCGGCCGGGCGGCGGTGGCGCGCGCGCCTGAACTGGCGCCTGAACTGCTTGCCGCAGCAGATTGCTTGCGCTGCGACGGCGCCCTGAGCCGCGGGGCTTTCTTTTGCGCCGCTTCGGCTTCACCGGAAGTGTCGTCGCCCGCCACATCGGATGCAAGCGCGTCCTCCAGTGCGTGGAGTGCCTGATCGTCGAGCGAAGAGCCGCCAGTTTGGTTCGCCATAATACGCCTCGCAACACACGGACGGTCTCGCATCAAGGCGAAGACCGGCCCGATTACTCAATTTCAATCCCGAACCACGTTGCCTTTGCGGCCCGTCTGGCGCGGTACACATTTCCTGAAACAGCGTTCAGATGCCTTTTCGGACGGGACCTTTTCCAAATGGGAAAGGTCTGTAAAGTCGGGCAAATGTCTTCTATTTCAAAGGATTATCCCAGCTTTTATTCGCACATTCGCCAAAGGCACACAACATCGTGAAAGTCTCCCTCCCGAAGCTCCCCGCGATCGGTCGCGCAAGAGCCGGTTTCGCGGCGGCAAAAACCGATCAAATTCCGATATTTAACAAATATTAACCATAATGCGCCTTTTCTGAGGCTTTCGCAAAACCAAAACGTGGGACTTCAAGCCAGCCCTGCGCCATCCCATATGGGCAAGGGCGATATTGACTGCCCCGTTCATATGCCGCAATTAGCGCTGAACGACCTCCCGAAAAGACCAAGGCCCGGCAAATGCTCAAACTGAAATTCATCGGCAATGACGATACGGTATATGACCTCGAAGTGCAGGACGGATCGACCGTGATGGAAAACGCGGTCCGCAACGGCGTGCCCGGCATCGAGGCGGAATGCGGCGGGGCCTGCGCCTGCGCCACCTGTCATGTCTATGTCGACGAGGCCTGGACCGACAAGGTCGGCGAGCCCGAGCCGATGGAAGAAGACATGCTCGACTTCGCGGTCGACGTACGCGCCAATTCGCGGCTTTCCTGTCAGATCACCATGTCCGCCGAACTCGACGGCCTGACGGTGCGGGTTCCCGACAGCCAGGGCTGAGGCGCGCGCATCAGGGGCAATGCCGGCTTTCCGGGTGGACGCGCGGAAAGCCCGGATGTATGCGGGTCGTGACGGCCGCCCGTCCTTCGCCGTGACGCCGCGCGCGCCATCTTTCTGTCTTGCCGCATGTTCGCGGACCTTGCCTGGTTCCGCCTGACTGCCAATTGCCCTGGAGGAACATCATGATCGAAGCGTCCGCCAGCATGTTTCAGCCGCGAAAGCTTGAATGCGCCCATGGGCGATCCCTCACGCTCGGGCCGCGTGGCGTGCTGATGGCGATCGTCAATGTGACCCCGGATTCGTTTTCCGATGGCGGTCAATTCGAGAATACCGAGGCCGCGGTCGGTTTTAGCCTTGAAGCCGTGGCGGCGGGGGCGGCGATCCTCGATATTGGCGGTCAGTCGACCCGGCCGGGCGCAGACGATGTTGCGCCGGCCGAGGAGCAGGACCGCGTTCTGCCGGTGATCGAAGCGCTCGCGGCGAGAACCGATGCGCTGATTTCCATCGACACCTATCACGCCGAAACCGCGCGGCTTGCGGTGGCCGCGGGCGCCCATATCGTCAACGACATTTCCGGCGGCACGGCGGAGCCGGAGATTTTGTCGGTCACAGCCCGAAGCGGCGCCGGCTACTGCCTGATGCACACCAGCCGCAGGCAGGACACGGTCTCCGAGCCGATGGCGGATCAGTTCGCCTTTCTTCAACAGGCGCTTCAGGCGGCGCTGGCCGCGGGGATCGCCGAAGGTCGGCTGATCATCGATCCGGGTTTCGGCTTCGGCAAGGATAGCGACGACAACCTTGAAATCATGACGCATCTGGAGCGGCTGCACGGGCTTGGCCTCCCGCTTCTGATCGGCACTTCGCGCAAGCGGTTTATCGCCGCCCTTGCCGGCGCTGACGACAATCTTTCCCGCGATTTCGCGACGGCCGCCACTACCGCGCTTTTGCGGCTTGCCGGCGGCGCGATATTTCGCGTCCACAATGTCGCGGCCAACCGGGCGGCGCTTGCCGCCGCCGATGCAATCATTTCCCGACGATATGGAGACCAGTCATGAGCGGACGCTACACGATCACCATGAAGAACTGCGCTTTCTATGCCTATCACGGCGTGCTGCCGGAGGAGGAGCGGATGGGCCAGCGTTTCTTCGTCGACGTCATCGTTGATGTCGATGACGCGGCAGCGCTTGCCGACGATTTCACCAACGCCGTCGATTACGGCGGGCTCTATCCGGTGGTGGGCGCGGTCGTGACGGAACGGCGTTTCCAGTTGATCGAGGCGCTTGCGGCCGCAATCGCCGAGGCTGTCACGGCCTACCATCAGGCCATCACGCGCGTCGAAGTCGCGGTGCGCAAACCTTCGGTGCCGGTCCCGGGCATTCTCGATCATGTCGAGGCGAGGCTGGTGCGCGATGTCCGCTGAACCCGTTCGCGCGGCCCTCGGGCTCGGCGCCAATCTCGGCGATCCGGCTGCCGCCATGGCCCGCGCCTTGCGGATGCTTGATGACGGGGAGGGCACAGCAGTCGCCGCCGTCTCGAAGCTCTACCGCACGCCGCCCTGGGGCCTTGTCGAGCAGCCGCCCTTCATCAATTGCTGTGCCCTTATCGAAACGTCGCTTTCGCCGCAGGTGCTGATGCAGCGCTGCCTCGATATCGAGAAGCAATTGAAACGGGTGCGCGATGTCCGCTGGGGTCCGCGGCTGATCGATATCGATATCCTGACCTATGGCACGGAGACTTTGAATACCGAGACCGTGACCATCCCGCATCCGCGTATGCTGGAACGCGGCTTCGTGCTGATGCCACTCGCCGAAATCGCGCCCGACCTTGCCGTCAATGGTCGCTCGATCACCGAATGGGCTTCCGACGCCGATATGGCCGGCATTGTCGCGATCAGCGATGACGGGGCGTGGTGGACGGCGTGAGCGCGGTTCGGTGTCCCGGAGCCGCCGCTACTTGATCGCGCCGACGGTGAAGGGATCGCCCTCGCGCTTCAGCGATAGGCCGATGACCGGAACATAGCGCGTGCCGCCTTTTATCAGAAGCGTGATGTTGAGATCGTTCTCGCTCTGCATGCTGGTCACCAGCGCGCCCTCGACCTCCTTGCGCCGCAGCGAAATCACGGCTTTCTGGTCCTCGATGCTGCCGCCGGTCACGGCAAGTCCTTCGCCTTCCTCGCCATCGAGAAACTGGCCGCGATAGCTGTCGCCGTCGCGAATGAACACGGCGGTGATCGGGTGGGAGAACAGGCCGGCGCGGCATTTGCCGTCCAGCTTGAAGCCGCCCTCGTCGCCCGTCACCGGCAGGCCGTCCAGCTCGCATTTGAAATGCGTGCCCTTCAGCTTGCCCTCGACGATCTTGCCGGGGCCGGTCCATTTGCCGGCGACCTGGCGGAAGAACGCGTCATCATCGCTTTCGGCAATGGCGCTTGCCGGAAGCGCCGCCGCGAGGGCCGCGATCAGCAGGGCGGAGCGAAGGATGCGGAAAGTGGGGGCCATCGATTGTTCCGGTTACGCAAGACATCAGTTCTGTAGCCAATCATGACGGCGAATGGTTAAGCTTTGGTTTGCGCACAATCTATGCTTGTGCGACCGCGGTTATGGGTTGGACAGGTCGCGCTTTTCGCCGGGTGCGAGATCGCCGATGAAATCGCCCATGCCGGGGCGTTTCAGCGCGTGGAACGGCATTGGTCGGCAGAGATCCATGGCGGCGATGCCGATGCGGGCGGTCATCAGGCCGTTGATCATGCCCTCGCCGAAACGGGCGGAAAGCTTGGAGGCGAGGCCATGGCCGAGCACCTGCTGGATCAGGCTGTCGCCGACCGCGATCGATCCGGTGACGGCGAGATGCGAGAGCACGTCGCGGATCAGCCGGAACATGCCGACGGAGCCGGGGCGGCCGCCGTAAAGCTCCGCCATGTTGCGGATCAGGCGGATCGATTCGTAGAAGACATAGAGAAGATCGACGGCGGCGCGCGGGCTGATGGCGGTGACCACCGAGACGCGCTTGGAGGCGTTGAGGATCAGCGCGCGGGCCTTCAGGTCGAGAGGCGCCATCATCTCGCGTTCGCAGAATTCCACAAGCTGCGGCGCGTCGACCACCTCCTCGTCAAGTTCGGACAGCCGCTGGCGGCCGCGCGCGGTCTCGGCCTTGCCGGCAAGCAGCGTCGAAAGCTCGCGGGCGGCGGTGCGGGCGCTTGCGGCATCGCTGCTTGCATGGGCATCGGCCATCTTCAGCTTGATGTGCTGGATTGCGCCGAGCCGCATGATCGCGATGATCTCGCGGGCCGCGACCACCAGCGCCGCCGCGACGCCGACCACCAACGCGCCCAGAGCCAGCCAGCCGAGCCAGGGCGCACGGGCGAACAGCGAGCGCACCAGATCGTCGATCCACAGCCCGATCGCCAGCGACAGCAGGATGCCGAAGGCGATGCCGGCAAGCTTGGAGAAGGAAAAGCCGCGCTTCTTCATGGTCGCGACCGGCGGTTCCATCTCGTCGGCAGCGATCGTCTCCGCATCGCGCAGAAACGGGTCGTCCTCATCGGGCGTCACCGGCGGCGGATCGAAATGGCGGGGCGGACGGCGCGGCTCGTCTTCCTTGCGCACGGCTTTCTCCTCGATATCGAATACCGCCGGGCGGCGCGTGTGGTCGGGGTTCATGCCAGTCTGTCTCCGATCAGAAACTGCAATGCCCGGTCGAGCCGGATATGCGGGATCGACACCCCGCCTTCGCCGCTCTCGATGTCGATCTCGGGCGGGCGGAACCGCACGGCATTGATATCGGCAAGGCCTTCCGGCACGTCGCCGCCGCGCTTCAGCATGCGGAAAAACGCCTCCGGATTGGCAGGGAGGTCGCCGGGAAAGATTGCTGTTTTTCTAATTCCATCAAAGGTTTCCGTGCCGATCTTCTCACCCTTTATCGGGGTGCCGACGATCACGGGCAGAACCTGCGATCCGGATTCGACCGTGGCTTCCCGGGTCGCGCGGACGGAGGCGATCGCCATCACATCGATACCCGCGCCGGAAATGCCGATGGTCTTGATCGCGTCGTTGACGAGCCGACGGGTGAGCTTCTCCAGCCGGTCATGGCTTTCGTGGTGCAGGTGGTCGGCCTTGGTGGCGGCGATCAGCACTCGGTCGATCCGCCGCCGCGCCAGCGAGGAAAGCCAGGAATTGCGTCCTGGCCGGAAGCACGACAGCACTTCGGAAAGCGCGCGCTCCAGATCGGCGATCGCCTCCGGGCCGCGGCTCAGCGCCTGCAACGTGTCGACCAGCACGACCTGGCGGTCGAGACGGGCGAAGTGGTTGCGGAAGAACGGTTTTACGACGACGGATTTATAGGCCTCGAAGCGCCGCTCCATCTGGGCGGCAAGCGAGCCGCGCTTGAACTTCTCATCGCCAAGCCCCGGCAGCGGCGCGAAGGTGAGGGCGGGCGAACCTTCCAGGTCGCCCGGCATCAGAAAGCGCCCTGGCGGCAGCGTGGAAAGCGAATGCTCGTCGGCGCGGCAGGCGGTCAGATAGGCCGAGAAGCTCTCATGCAGGGCCTTCAGGGTCTTCTCGTCGGCCGGCGCGTCGTAATCGAGAGAGCCGGAAAGCTCCATCCAGCCCTTGGCGAGCGCGGCCCGCGCGGGGCTTGACGCCCGCGCCTCGGTCTCGCGGCTGAAGCTGCGGAAATCCTGGCCGAGCAGCGGCAGGTCGAGCAGCCATTCGCCAGGGTAATCAACGATATCGATGGAGATGCTGCCACGCGAGAACATCCGGTTCCAGCGGCTCGCGCTCTGATAATGCAGCGTCAGGCGCAGTTCGGACACCGCGCGTGTCGAATCGGGCCAGATACGTTCGTCCACCAGCCGGTCGATATGGGTTTCGTAATCGAAACGGGGGACCTGGTCGTCGGGCTGCTCTTCCAACCTGATGTCAGAGATGCGCCCCGAACGCACCGCCTCGAAGAAGGGCAGGCGGCCATTATGCAGCAGGTTGTGGACCAGCGAGGCGATGAACACCGTCTTGCCGGCCCGCGACAGGCCGGTGACGCCAAGCCGCAGCGTGGGCTGAACGAGGTCGGAGGCGCGATCCGTGATGTTGTCGAGCGTAAGTCTGGCATTGTCGCCCAGCGACGTATGGATCGGCATCAAGTTCGGCTTCCTTTCACGGGTCTACCCGCAATATAGGGAGGCCGGCGCGCGGATCAAAGCGCCGTCGTGAACGGGAGCGTGCTTGCGCAATGGCTCAGTTCGGCGCCAGGAAGGCGGTGATATTCCATTGCGGCGCCTCGGTTCCCGCGCCATCGCCCGCGTGATCGAGCACCGCCATGCCGGCGGTGGGAAAGCCATAGGGGCAGGCTCTGTTGAAGGCTTCGGGGCCCACCAGCATCAGCAGCGTTTCCTCTATGCCGGGATTGTGGCCGCAGATCAGCAC
>NZ_DEPM01000212.1:0-1868 GCF_002358775.1 Martelella sp. UBA3392 | reverse complement strand
TCGACGAATCGGCACTCCGGCGCGCGTCCGAGCGTGCGATAGGCGGCGTCCGCCGTCTGCCGGCAGCGCATCGCGGAAGACGACAGGATCAGGCCTGGAACGTAGCCGCTCTGCTTCATTCGCTCGGCAAGTTCGGCGGCGTCATCGACGCCGCGCTTGGAGAGCGGCCGGTCGTAATCGCGCATGGTCGGCTCGGGCCAGACCGCCTGGGCATGGCGCAGAAGATAGATCCGGTCGGGGTGCGGGTTGATGGTCGACATTCTCAATCTCGAAGCGGCGTGAAGCGGTTTGGAACGCGCGGTGGCTGCGCTGACATTCAAAAATCGACCATGTCTTTACCATGATTTTTTCACAAGACCTCACGCTTTTTTGCCGGCTTTGTTCGATGCTTCCGGAGCGCCGAAAATCCATTCGAATGCAGCCCTTGAGAGCGATCTTCAGCGGTCCTGCAACGCAGGCGCGATTTTGAACGGCATTGTGACAGAGAGGTCGTTCTTCAGGCAGGGCCTATTTTTTCAACAGTTTTTTACCTGCCCAAATATGAAGCAGAGGCTTGAATTTTCGTATTTGTTTGGGATATACACCGCCCGTGGGGTGTTGTTCAGGAGAATGGCTTTGAACAAGAACATTGATCTTAGTAGCTATGTTCTCTCCGATAACGAAGAGTTCATGAATCCCAACCAGCGGGCCTATTTTCGCGCAAAACTGATCGCCTGGAGAAACGATATCCTGCGGGAAGCACGCGAAACGCTCGAACATCTGGCCGCCGAAAGCGCCAACCATCCCGATCTCGCTGACCGGGCCTCTTCCGAAACCGACCGTTCCATCGAACTGCGTGCGCGTGATCGCCAGCGCAAGCTGATCTCGAAGATCGATGCGGCGCTGCGCCGGATCGACGAGGGAACCTATGGTTATTGCGAGGAGACTGGTGAGCCGATCGGACTTAAACGGCTGGATGCGCGACCAATCGCAACCCTGTCGATCGAGGCGCAGGAGCGCCACGAGCGACGCGAAAAAGTCTACCGCGACGAATAGCATGACACATCAAAAGGCCGCGCCAGAGGACGCGGCCTTTTGATTCTCATCGCTGTTTTTTGCGCGCTGCCGAATCACCTGGGTTCGGTGGGCGCGGTTGCGGGCTTGGCGGCGGCCTCTTCGGCAGAAGGCGCGCGGCGCGCGCCGATGGGCGCCGGTATGCGCGTTTCCAGCAGGATATCGTTCGGGCCGCCGATCATCACCAGATGCTCGACATTGTCGCGCCGGATCAGCACCACCCGGCGGCGCGCGTCGACGGCTGCGGCATCGACCACGAAAAGCCTGGGCTTACGGTTCTTGCCGCCCCGGATGAAGGGCGATGGCGGGCGCAGATGCATCAGAACCCAGATCGCGACAATGATCACGATGATCACGCCGATCGCTATCAGCGGTATATCGAAAATCATGCTGCCGAAACCGAGGTCGCCCATTGTCTGCCTTTCACTGCCTATGCCCTGTCTGCGCTTTGCCTGCGCATGCGCGCGCCAATCTAGCATGGCTTACGGATTGAAATCGCGCCTTTTTTGGCAATATCACCAGAACGAAGCAAGGCATGGACGAAACCGGGCCTGATCGGGGCGGAAACCGGGCGGCAATACCGAAATTTAAGCATTTGTCGCTAGATATGCTTGCAGAACTGGCCGATCCTGTTGCATCGGGCACCAACGATGTTTTCGCGCCACGGGCCGGACGGATGACGAGGTTTCAATGACATCAGGGCAAAAGGACGACACGGGCAGCGAGACCACCGTCAGGCGCGGCTTCGGCGCCGGCATCATGTCCCGGCTGGCGCTCGTGCTTCTCATCCTGGCGACGATCGTGGCGCTTGCCTA